>JAZTWU010000147.1:0-34041 GCA_045636085.1 Eubacteriales bacterium | reverse complement strand
TAATAGCGCTTCATTTCCTCGGTCTCATCCGGCCATCCCATCGTGGAGAATGGCCAGAGCGCGGAGGAGAACCAGGTATCAAGCACATCGTCCTCCTGACGAACCTTGGCGCCGCACTTCGGGCAGGTCTCGATATCGGTTTTGGAAACCGTCATCTCCCCGCAAGCGTCGCAATAAAAGGCGGGAATGCGGTGACCCCACCAGAGCTGGCGGGAAATGCACCAGTCGTGGCAGTTTTCCATCCAATTGATATAGGTCTTGGAGAAGCGCTCGGGCTCAAACTTGACCTCGCCGTTTTTCACGACCTCAAGGGCGGGCTTTGCCAGCGGCTCCATCTTTACGAACCATTGATCCGAGGTGAGCGGCTCAACGGTGGTCTTGCAGCGGTAGCAGGTGCCGACATTGTGGGAATACGCCTCGGTCTTCACAAGGAAGCCCTCTGCCTCCAGATCCGCAACGATGGCCTTTCTTGCCTCGAAGCGATCCATACCCGCATACTTGCCGCCCCATTGCTCGCTGATGGTTGCGTCGTCATTGAAGGTCTTGATGATCTCAAGATTATGGCGCTTGCCGACCTCAAAGTCGTTGGGGTCGTGCGCAGGGGTGATCTTCACACATCCCGTTCCGAAATCGCGCTCAACGTATTCATCCGCAATCACGGGGATCTCTCTGCCAACGAGGGGCAGAACCAGCTTTTTGCCAACGAGATGCGCATAGCGCTCATCCTCGGGGTGCACGGCAACCGCCGTATCGCCCAGCATCGTTTCGGGACGCGTGGTTGCAATCGTGACGTACTCGCCCTCGCTATCCTTCACGGGATAACGCACCTGCCAGAATGCGCCCGGCTGCTCTGCATATTCAACCTCGGCATCCGAAAGCGCGGTGCGGCAATTGGGGCACCAGTTGATGATACGATAGCCGCGGTAGATCAGTCCCTTATTATAGAGGTTGACGAAAACCTCGCGCACGGCGCGGGAGCATCCCTCGTCCATCGTGAAGCGCTCACGCGACCAATCGCAGGAGGCACCGAGCTTCTTCAGCTGATTGATGATGCGGGAGCCGTACTGATTTTTCCAATCCCAGACTCTCTCCAGAAACTTCTCGCGGCCGAGGTCATAGCGCGTGAGATTCTCGTTCACGCGAAGGTTCTCCTCCACCTTGATCTGCGTTGCAATGCCCGCGTGATCCGTGCCGGGCACCCAAAGCGTGGAAAATCCCTGCATTCTCTTATAACGGCAGAGAATGTCCTGAAGGGTTTCGTCCAGCGCGTGTCCCATATGGAGCTGACCCGTTACATTGGGCGGGGGGATGACGATGGAGAAGGCGGGCTTCTTCTTATCGCTATCGGGCTTGAAATAGCCCTTATCGCACCAATTCTTATAGATGCGATCCTCAAATTCCGAAGGGGCATAATTCTTCGGCAATTCCTTGTTCATAGTGTTTCCTCACTTGTATGTTTTGTTTTTTTGAAATCAATAATAAAAACGCGCCCCGAGGACTGCTTTTTTTGCATTCCTCGGGGCGTTTTATACACGCGGTACCACCCGAATTTATCACTCGTTTGCCGATAACGCGGCGCGCGTCGGGTTCTAATCAGCCAAAAAAGCCTTTCTTCCCGATTTTCCCCTGTGGGGGCAAAAAGCTACACCAAGGCGCCACCCTATGCATCTTTCACCAACCGTGCATTCTCTTTTCGAGGGCAGAAGCCAAGGCCTCTTTTTGCAAAAATTCTTCACGGTTTATATTTTAACATAAATAAAAGATTTTGTCAATAGGGCGAGCAAAATCCTTTTTTATACGATTTTACTGCTTGCCCCACCGTGCGCGATGCGCGATGAGCACCGACTCTGCGGCAAAGGCAAAGCATTGGCCGACCTTATCCCAATCGGTTTTTTCGATGCATTCACGGGCGCAAAGATAAGCGTATTCCGCCACGGCGCGCTCCTTGGATGCAATCGCAATCCAAGCGGCAAACAAGGCCTGACCGAGCGTTTCCCTTTCGTGATAGCGCACAGGGCATATCTCTCCGTACAGATCGTTTGCCCGTCTGCCCTCGGCGAGGATCTGCTCATAGGTCTCGCCGCGACGGAGCGCGGGAACGATTTTTCTCCAATCGTGATCAAAGGGCGGATACTGATGTGGCTCATAGCGGTCGAATTCGCGCACGAAGAATTTCGCCGTATAGGCATTCAGGGCAATTCCCTGCTCATACTTCTCTGCGCCCGCGGGATCCAGCGCGCAAAGCTCGCTTTGCGAAAGATGGGCGCAGACCGTGATCCAGAACTGCTTCAGGACGGGGCTTGAGAGCATTTCGTGCGAAAAGCCTCGCGCCAATATCTCGCGGCGGGAACAGAGCCCGTTTTTCGGGATTTCCTCTGCGTAAGAGGCGAATTCCGCATCCGAAACGATGCCAAGCTCTCTTGCCACGGCGGCGGCAAACAAAAATTTTGCGCAGTTGCGGTAATCGCCGCTCTTATACGAGCCGAGCGCCGTGCCAGCCCATTCGTTTCGGAATTGCCAATCGTTGCGATAGAATCCGTTTAAGGTTCTATAAAGCCTTTTGCGGATCTCTTCCTTCATTTCGGCATCCGTGGCATCGGAATGCATCGCCTTCCAAAGACCGAGGATCCAAGGTCCGGTCTGGTCGTTGGAGGAGCAGGGATAGTGCGTTACGCCATCGTCTGCAACGCCGCGCGCAATGAAGCCGTCCACCTCGGAGATATCGCAGAGCTGAAAAAGCCCGCGACGAAGAAGGGCGATCTCCTCCTTCAGCGACGGATCGGGAGAAATTGCGTATTTTTCGCAGAGCGCATAAAGATAAAGTCCCCCGAACATTGCGCCGTTTGCAATCGGCGTTGCCCACGCGAGGATCGAGGGGATATAATTTCGACATTCCTCGGCCGTTGGGATCACGGCGTTTCCCGAAAGGTCGGCGCTATCCACGATATGCCCGTACGGCATACGGACGAAGCGGCCAAAGACCTGCCCGTGCAAAAGCTTCTCCATAAGGTTTCCTCTTTTCGTTTTCTTGCGAATAAAATTTAGGCTACGCCGAAAAAGCATAGCCTGTGGGGCTTATCTGTATCTTTCAAAAATCAGCTTGGTTTCAGTCTGCATCGTGGCATAGGCCTCCTCCATCAGCGCATCAAAATCCAGCTTTGCAAGCTCGGCCATAACCTCCTCGCGGCGGGGCTGGGTTTTCGGATGACGGGGCGTGAAGACCGTGCAGCAATCCTCATACGGAAGAATGGAGGTCTCATAGGTATCGTAGCGGCGGGATTCGATGACGATCTCGTTTTTATCCATACCGATGCAGGGACGGAATACGGGCATATCCACCACGGAATCCGTGACGGCTATCGCCTTCAGCGTTTGCGAAGCGACCTGACCGAGACTCTCACCCGTGACAAGGCAATCGCATTTATATTCTCTCGCACAGCGCTCGGCGAGGCGCATCATAAAGATGCGAAGGATCAAGGTGAAGTAATCCTCCTCGCAATTGTCGCGGATTTCTTCCTGAATGTGCGTGAGCGAGATCGTGTGCACGTGGATACGGGAGCAGAATTTGCACATCTTCTCCGCCAATGTCATCACCTTTTCTCTCGCGCGCTCGGAGGTATAGGGGTAGGATTCAAAATGCAGAGCCTCGATCTCAAGGCCGCGCTTTGCCATCAGACATCCCGCAACGGGGGAATCGATGCCGCCGGAGAGAAGCAGAAGGCCGCGCCCTGCGGAGCGAAGCGGAAGGCCGCCCGCACCCGGCTCCTGACCTGCGCGGATAAAGGCATTTTCCTCTCTGACCTCCACGGTGACCGTGACGTCGGGATTACGGACGTCCACACGGATTCCGCGCACATTCTCAAGGATCACGCCGCCGATCTCTGCCGAGATCTCGGGCGAGGTCAGGGGGAATTTCTTATCCGAGCGCTTGCCCTCCACCTTGAAGGTGCGCTTGCCGGCAAGCTTCGCGGGCAGATATTCCTTTGCGATGGCACGGATGCTATCCATATTTTTTTCGCAAACGGCGGCGCGGTTGACGCCGACGGTGCCGAAGACGCATTTTGCCGCCTCATACATTCCGTCCATATCGCAAAACGGATCCTGCGGCTCCACATAAATCGTGCTCTGGCGGGAATAGATCTTAAAGGTGCCGTGCACGGAGGCACGGCGGCGCAGCTCCTTCACAAGAGCCGTTTCGAAATTCTGGCGATTTGCGCCCTTAAGAATGATCTCGCCATATTTACAAAGGATAACTTCTTCGATTTTCATTTCTTCTCTTTTCTGCGTTTTTTCTAATATATGTTTGCATTTTACCACTCTGCGATCGGCTTTTCGGCAATCTTCGTTTTCTCTCCCATTTCGAAATCGTTTTCAAAAACAACAGAGAAATTGAATTGCAAAACGCCCTCTCCGCGGATGGAAAGACGCGCAGGCGCATCCGATGCGCGCGCATTGCCGCTGTTTTCCTTGGTGATGGTATCGGAAAGCAGGATCGTTTTTTCGGGGATCAGGGAGAAGCAAAGGCTCGTATCCTCTGCAAGGATAGAGGCGCGAAGAAGCTTTTCTTCCCCGCTTTCAAGGCTTTTCTTCAGATAGGCAACTCTGCCGCCCTCGGCAAGGGTTATATCCTGCGTTTCGGGCGTTGCAACCCAGACGGCGGTCGTGGGACGGGCAAACTCCATTTCGTCTCTGACAACAACGGCCGTGCGGTTTTGGGTGAGCGCCAGAGCGCGCCTTGCAGACTTGGCGATACCGCCGTACTGCGGCGTCATATCCAAGGTCATATGCGCGTGACCTGCCTCGCTCTTATAATCGATAATTTTTGCATAGGGAGATGCGTGGGTATTAAAGACCTGTCCCTGCGGAAGCTCCTCATCCAGAAGGAGCACGAGGTTATGCCCCTCAACGCTCTTTTTATAATAGCGGTAGCGCGGATAGCCGTCCGGCTTCCAGCTCCAATAGTTTCCAACGTTATAGTCCTCTCCGCCGGGATCGCCGAACCAAATCTCGCCATCCATCGTGAGAACAAAGTTTCCTGCGTCGGAGCATCCGTGCGTTGCCTCGGAGGCACCGCCGTGCAGCCCTGCAAAATGGAAGCCCTCTCTCTCCCAGCCGGAGCGGAAGGTTGCCGTCTGGATACCGTAGGAAACATAGTCTAAGGAAGCGTCTGCGCCGCCCTCGGCGCTAACATAGTCATAGTTCAGTATATCGCGCATAGTGACGGCGGAGGGCGTCTGCGCGATCGCATCGTCGCGCAACGCGGCGTAGACGGGATTCTTAAACCAGCGCGCGGCGAAATAGAAGGTGCTCGTATTTATTTTTCCGCCCTTGCAATCGTGGAAGCTCCACATACGCCCCTTGGAATCGCTGATGCGCGAGGCATAATAGAAGCTATCCGCAAAGCCGACCGTATCAAGATAACCGTAATCCGTTCCGCAAACGGCGAGCATCGCCTCGATCATTGCAACGAAGGGCTCGGTTCCGTATGCCCAATAGCCGGGGCTCTCCAGATACGCACCGTCCGGCGCATACTGCGCAAGGCAATTGCGGAGGATGGAGATCATCTTCTTCATCATAAAGAGAGCCATATCTCTGTATCGGTCAAACTCAAGAAGCATACAAGCCGCACGGAACATACCGCCGGCGCAAACCGTCACCCAGTTATTTCCGCGATTATGGAAGCTATATCCGCCCGAGCCGGGTGCGGCGTGGTTTTGCATCTTGGGATTTCCGTGAACGGAGGAATATCCCATCAGAAGGCCCTTGCGATAAAGAATATCGGCAAAGCGCTCTCTTTGCGCCGGGGTGAGGTCATTATAGAGAATATCGAAGGCCGTGGAAAAGCCGGAGGAGGCGGAGGAGCATCCAAGAAAATGCCCATCGCCCCAATGCTCCCATTCGTCGGCGCTTTCCGCCATCAGGCAGGTGGCCTCAAAATACTTCTTATCGCCCGTGATGGCATAGGCCGTTGCCAGCTTGCCCATCTCGTAGGTGGGCTCAACGCCGAGGCGGTTGCCGATATCGTAGCCATCGCCGTACTTCGAATTTTTCACCTGCTCGGTGACGATCTCGCCCTCTGCATTCTTATAGGTGCGGCTCTGCACGTAAAGAAGGCGGCGGCCCTCCTCGTCATAGAGGAAATACGGATGGCGAATGGAAAGCTTTCCCTCGGGATTCCATTCCACCTTTCCCTCCTCGTTGACGACGAAATACTTATCAAACGAATTTCCGTAGTATTTCATCGACTCCACAATGCGGTCGCGAAGAATCCTCTCGCGAGCGGTGGCAGGAGATTCATTCATATAGATCTCGTGCACCGCCGCATATCCCATCGTATTGGAGGGGAAAATGGGATGGCGGATCTCGCCGTGCGTCCTTTTGATATCGGCAAGGATCTGCTCCTCGTCCGGATCATAGAAAATCAGATTGGCGAGCGCAAGGATCTGCGTTTTGAGCGAAACCGGATCGTCATTTTTATAAGCCATCGGCGCCTTACCGATCACAAGCACGGCAATGGCGCGGTTATAAAAGAGATATGCGCCCGCATTTTTTATATCCTCGATCGAGGTATAGAAGGTGCCCCCGATCTCCTTTTTCGGCAGATCCTTTTCAAGATACGCCGAAACGGCGGAGGAAACGACAAAAACAGCACCGTTTTCCACAAGGATCGGCTTTTTGCCAACCTCGACGCGCGCACCGCAGAGAAGCGCCTTCTCATAATCGGCATAGATCCAGAGCTCGCTACCGGGATCGCTCGGTTCCTCGGCGGTCGCAAATCCATCTGTATTCAGATAAGGAGCCAGCTCCTTGATCATCGGATTCATTCTCGTTTTTCCTCCAAAATGTTAATTATAGTTTGCTTTCGTCAGAACTTTGCAATCGTTTTCTCTTTCAGCGACGTTTTTCCGCTTGCCTCGGAAACAACCTCAAACACAACGGTAAGATCAAACTTCTTCACGCCCTCACCGCGAATTGCAAGGCGGGCGGGGCTATCGCTTGCGCGCTCGTTGCCGCTGTTTTCCTTCGTGATGATGCCGGGGATCAGCGTCGTCTTCTCGGGGATCAATTCAAATTTCAGCCCCTCGTCCTTCGAAAGAATGGTGGCGCGGAGGATCTTCTTCTCTCCGCTTTCAAGGCTCTTCGTCATATAAGCAACTCTTGCGTCCTCGGAGAAGGTGATCTCCTTGGCCTCAGGGGTTGCCACCCAGATGGGATTGGCAGGGCGCTTGAAGGTCATCTCATCGCGCAAAACGACGGTGGTACGGTTTTCGGTGAGCGCAAGGGCGCGCTTTGCGGACTTGGCAACGCCACCGAACTGCGGCGTCATATCCAAGGTCATATGTGCGTGATCTGCCTCACTCTTATAATCGATGATTCTTGCATAGGGAGATGCGTGGGTATTAAAGACCTGTCCGCGCGGTACATCCGCATCGTCGAGAAGCAGAACGAGGTTGTGGCTCTCAATGCTCTTTCTGTAATAGAGGTAGCGGGGATTGCCGTTCGGCTGCCAGCTCCAATAGGCGCCAACGTTATAATCCTCGTGGCCGGGATCGCTGAACCAAAGCTCGCCGTCCATTTCCAAAATGAAGTTTCCGGCATCGGAGCATCCGTGCGTTGCCTCGGAGGCGCCGCCGTGCAGACCTGCGAAATGGAAGCCCTCGGTATCCCAGGTGGAGCGGAAGGTTGCCGTCTCAATACCGTAGGAAACATAGTCCAGCGAGGCATCGGCGCTTGCATTGGCCATCAGATCATAGTTCCAGACATCGGCAAGGCCGCCGCCGAACTCGTCCACCGCCTTTTTGCGGATCGCGGCCAGAGCGGGATCGTTATAATGTCTTGCGGCGAAGCAATAAAGGCTCGTATCCATCTTGCCGCGATGGCTGTCGTGGAAGCTCCAATATTCGCGGCGCGGGTTGCAGATGCGGGAAGCAAAATAGAAGCTATCCTTGAAGCCGACGGTATTCAGATAGCCGTAATCCGTGCCGCAAACCGTCATCATATCATTCAACATACCGACATAGGGGCCGGTTCCATAGCTCCAATAGGAGGGAGACTCGATATAAGCACCGTCCGGCGCATAGCCCGCAAGGCAGTTTCTCAGGCAGGCGATCATCTTCTCCATCATCCAGAGCGACTTTTCCTTATAGCGATCAAACTCGAGGAGCAGACAAGCCGCGCGGAACATACCGCCGGCACAAACCGTCACCCAGTTATTGTGGCGTCCCGTGAAGCCCCACGCGCCGTACACTCTGTAAGACACATTGGAATCAAATCTCGGATTTCCGAGCACGGAGGAGATGCCGCAGCGAAGGCCGTGATGATAAAGAATATCGGCAAACTCGTTTTTCTGCGCCTCGGTGAGGTCATTATAAACGAGGTCGAAGGCGGTGGCAAAGCCCGATGCGCTTCCTGCGCAGTTCAGGAAATGTCCGTCTCCCCAATGCTCCCATTCGCCTGCATCAAGACCCATCATATAGGTGGCATCCAGATACTTCTTCTCGCCCGTGATCACATAGGCTCTTGCAAGGAAGGGCATATGCCAAGCGCTCTCGCAGGACTTGCGTCCGCCGTAATCGTATCCGTCACCCCAGCCGGAGCCCTCCACCTTCTCGGTGACGATCTCGCCCGCTTCATTCTTATAGGTGCGGCTACGGACGAAGACGAGTCTTCTTCCTTCCTCGTCATAAAGGAAATAAGGATGGCGAAGCTCGGCCAGTTTCTCCTCCTCTTTCCATTGCACCTTGCCCTCTTCATCCACATAGAAGAAGCGATCGAAGTGCGAAATGCCATCTTCCAGCGTTTTCATCACCCATTTGCGGCAGGTGATCTCCTTCTCGGTGGTGGGATTTTCGTTCTGATACAAAGCGCGGATAATATCATAGCCGCCCTTAACCGTCGGAAGCAGGGGGTGCGTGATCTTTCCGTGCGTTTTCAGAATATCCTCCATAATTCTTTCGGCGGAGGGATCGTAGAAAATCAGGTCTCCGAGGCGAAGAATCTGATCGCGTAGAGAGCCCTTATCGTCATTTTTATAAGCCATCGGCACCTTGGAGAAAACAAGCACGCCGATATCGTAGTTATAAAATACGAAAAGACCTGCCTCCTTCGCGGCCTCCACGGAAATGAAGCGGCGGCAATCCACCACCTCGGCAGCAAATGCCTTGCTGCAATAATTTTCCACGGCGGATGCAATCACGAGCGCCTTTCCGTTTACAAGGCGGATGGGATCCTTGCCGACGATCACGCGCTCACCGCAAAGAAGCGCCTTATCGTAGTCAAGATAGATCCAGAGCTCCTCCTTATGATTCGTCAAAGCCTCTGCCTCGGGCGCAGTATAAGCCAGAAGGGCGGGCTTCAGGGACTTCAAATTAGCATTCATAATTATTCTCCTTTTCAAAACGCGAAAAAAAGCAAAAGCACCCAAGGGCAAAGAGCCGGCAGAAAGCCTTCCATCCTCACCCTTGGGTTGCAATAAAAATTTCAAAAAGCAAAGAAAGCATTTTTCTTTCCCTCTTTTCCAAAAGCCGCAGATCGCGTTGTTATAATTATTATAAATACTTGCGCGCGGTTTGTCAATAGAAAGGCGAGAAATTGCCGCAATTCTTTTTTTCGACACCCTTTAAAATCAAGTGCGCTTGATCTTCTTCGTCGTTGTTTTCGGGAAGGCCTCACGGCGCACGGTGACGCGCGTGATATGCTTATAGCGCGGAAGATCTGCAAGCACGCGCTCGATCTCGGGAACGATCGCACTCTCCTCGGGGATATTTTCTTCTCCGCAATACACCTCTGCGGCAAGACCGATATCCTGCCCATGCTCGTTCTTGATTCCGCTGACAACAACCTCCACAATGCACTCGATGCTCTGAATGCGATTTTCAAGCTCCTCGGGATAGATGTTTTTGCCGTTATTCAAAACGATGATGTTCTTCTTTCTTCCCGTGATCACGACCTCGTCACGGTCATTGATATATCCGTAGTCTCCCGTATGGAACCAGCCGTCCACCAGCACCTCCGACGTGAGATCGGGGCGCTTATAATAGCCGAGCATCACGTTTTCGCCCTTGACCAGGATCTCACCGATGCCGCGCTCATCCGCCCCGTCGATCCGCCACTCCAGGCATTCCAAGCGTTTGCCCGCAGATTCGAAATTGTTGGTGCGGTCTGCCTCGTTGGCGGCTACAAGCGGAGAGCATTCCGTGATGCCGTAGCCGCCGACCATCAGAATGCCGATGTTATCAAAAAATCGACCGACGTCCGCGCGGATGGGTGCACCGCCGCAAACGATGTGACAAAGATTGCCGCCAAAGCCCGCAAGAACGGATTTGAAAAGCTTACGGCGCAGATCGATGCCGAAGCGGCGAAGGAAATTCGAAAGCTTCACCATCAAGGCAAAGAGGCGCTCCTTGCCCTGCTTTTTGATATTGTTCTGCACCACGGTAACGAAATGCTCCGCAAAGGCAGGCACGAGCATCATAAAATCCGGCTTGAAAAGACGCATATTATCCGCCACGTGGCGCAGATTGTCATTGATGCAGAGCGTTGTTCCCGCAAGGGGAGAAACAAGGATCTCGCAGGTTGCCTCGTAAGTATGGTGGTACGGAAGAACCGAAAGCCCCGTGCCCGCAATGCTCGTGGCGCGCAGACCGTAATAAATACAGCTGACAAGGTTCTGCTCCGAGAGCATAACGCCCTTCGCCGTTCCCGTCGTTCCCGAGGTGTATACGAGATCCTTTAACGTGCCCTCCTCGGTTTTTGCGGCCCTGTACGCCGCCTTATCCAGCGCCCTTCCCTCCTCCATCATGGAAGGAAGAGAAAGCAGAGAGCTATCCTCCGTTCCCTCAAAAACGATAATCGAACGCACGCGAGGAAGCTCTGCGCGTCGTGCCTTGAGCGCCGCCGCATGCTTTGCATCACAGATCAAAAGCTCGGTATCACTCTCGTTCAGAAGATACAGAAGCGTTTCTATATCCAGCTCCTTATCCAGCGGAACGGCAACGCTCGCGCCGAGAAGCACCGCATAGAAGCTCACCGCCCATGCATACGAGTTTTCGCCGAGGATTGCAATATGGCTTTTTCCAAAGCCCCTCGAAAGAAGCGCGGCGCCCAGAGCCTCCACGTCGGAAAGAAGGGTCGCATTTGTTACCTCAACGATTTTTCCGCCCTCCTTGTACTTGAAGGCGATATGGGCAGGATCATTCTTCACCGCCCCCTCCAAAAGCTCGCGCAGCGATGAGAATCTTCTCACGCTATCCTTTTCAATACTCATAAAATTCTCCTTTTTATTTTTGTCTTCGCACTTTTGCAAAAGAAGAAACGGATCGCAAAAGCACCTTTTCCAAAGACCCTTGGCATTATAACAGACTCCGAGGAAAAATGCAATACCGCGCGAGGATTTTATAGGTATACACCTTCTTCCACAGCCTTCTTCTGCCGGTTTGCCGTTCTCTCCCGCGCATAGATCGATTCTCTACCAAAGAAAAATTCCCGAATTTGCAAATTTTTATTTGCAAATTCGGGAATCGAAGCGACAAAAAGCCGTTCTCTATATACTATCTCTTTTTCGCACCGAGGAGATCGTTTTTGATATTCCAGAGCTTTTCGGAGAGATCGACGTAATAGCGATGGGGATTTTCGAAGCGAAGAACCTCCTCCCAAAGCCGCATCACCTGCTCCTTGCAGTAGTCTCGGATCTCGGGCAAAGAGGGAGATTCATACACGCACTCGCCGTTTTTGAAGATGGGAACGAGAAGCTCCCTTGCGGTGTAATTCGTGCAAACCTTGCGCTTCCAGGTCTCCACGGGGTCGAAAAGCTCAAGGGGCTGACCTTCGTCGATCACCTCGTCGTGCACGCACATAAGGTCGGCAATCGCAACGCCGCTTTCATTATCATAGATGCGGTAAACCTTCTTGAAATGCGGGTTGGTGATCTTCTCGGGGTTTTCGGAGATCTTGATCTTCGGGGTGATATTCCCCTCTGCATCCTCCTTGGCAACGAGCTTATAAACGCCGCCGAAGACGGGATTGGATTTCGCCGTGATCAATCTTTCGCCGACGCCGAAGGAATCCACTCTTGCCCCCTGCGCAATGATGTCACGGATGATGTTTTCATCAAGGGAATTGGAAACGACGATGCGGCACTCGGTGAGCCCTGCCTCATCCAGCATTTTTCTTGCCTTTTTGGTGAGATAGGTGATATCCCCCGAATCAAGGCGGATGCCGCACTTCGTGATTCCCTGCGGCAAAAGCACCTCCTTGAAGGCACGGATCGCATTCGGAACGCCGGAGCGAAGCACATCGTAGGTATCGACCAGAAGGGTCGCGTTGTTGGGATAGATCTTGCAGTAAGAAACGAAGGCCTCGTATTCGCTATCGAACATCTGCACCCAGGAATGTGCCATCGTTCCCGTTGCGGGAACGCCGAAGACCTTATCCGTGATGGTGCAGGCCGTAGCCGAAACGCCGCCGATATAAGCGGCTCTTGCACCGAGGATCGCTCCGTCTGCGCCCTGCGCGCGGCGGGAGCCGAATTCCGCAACGGCGCGTCCCTGCGAGGCACGAACCACGCGGTTTGCCTTCGTTGCAATCAGCGACTGATGGTTCAGGGCGAGAAGCACGAAGGTTTCGATAAACTGCGCCTGAATCGAAGGGGCGCGCACCGTCATAAAGGGCTCGCCGGGGAAGATCGGCGTTCCCTCGGGAACGGCGAATATATCTCCCGTGAAGCGGAAGGTTGCAAGGTAGGCAAGGAACTTCTCGGAGAAGATCCCCTTGGCGCGCAAGAATTCAATGTCTTCCTCGGTGAAGCAAAGATCCTTGATATATTCGATCACCTGCGCAAGGCCTGCGGCAATGGCAAAGCCGCCGCCATCGGGGATCGTGCGGAAAAATACGTCGAAATATGCGATCTCTTCTCCCTTGCCAAGCTCGAAATAGCCGTTTGCCATCGTGAGCTCATAGAAATCGCAAAGGAGCGTGTGATTACGAAGTGACATAGAGGATTCCTTTCTTGACTCTTGAAAACGAAAATTAAAGCTCCAGCTTCATATCGCCGGTTTGGATCCAGCCCATTTTGCGCATCACCTCGTTGAAAACGAAGGAGAGCACGGCGGGAAGGAAAATGCAAGCAATCAGAATGCCGAGCACGCTGTTTACCGTGAATCCCATATCGGCGATAATGCCAATCGGGCCAACGAGACCGCAGGTTCCCATACCCGCGCTCACGCCCGTGCACTCCAGCTTGAAAAGGCAGGTTGCGATCGGGCCGACAACGGCGGCCGCCAGCGTGGGCGGAATCCAGATCTGCGGCTTCTTTACGATATTGCCCATCTGGAGCATAGAGGTGCCAAGGCCCTGCGCGATCAGGCCGCCAACGCGGTTTTCACGGAAGGAGATAACGGCAAAGCCGACCATCTGCGCACAGCATCCCACCGTTGCCGCACCGCCTGCAAGACCCGAAAGGCCAAGCATTGCGCAGAGCGCGGCGGAGCTGATCGGCAGAGTGAGCACAACGCCAACAACGACCGAGAGAATGATACCCATAAAGAAGGGCAGGACAGTAGTGGAATAGTTGATAAAGCTACCGACAAGATACATCAGATAGGAAACGGCGGGGCAGATCAGCTGCGCAACGAGAACGCCCGAGGCAATCGTGACAACGGGGGTGACGAGAATATCCACCTTGGTTTCCTTCGAAACGAGCTTACCAAGCTCCACGGCAATCAGCGTGCACAAAAACGCGCCCGCAGGGCCTGCGGAAAGCGCCTTCTCTGCGCCGTCGATCAAAAAGGTCGTTGCAAGATCGTTTCCGCAAAGGCCGACGGCACCTGCGGAAAAGAGCACGAGGGGCGGTGCCTTCAACGAATACGCAACGGCGATACCGAGCACGGCACCCGTTGCCTTCTTTGCAAAATCCGCCATCAGCGAAAGCGATTCCCAAGGCAAATATTTTGCAAGCGTTCCAAAGATCGTTCCAATCAGGAGCGAGGCAAAAAGACCGAGAGCCAAAGAGCTCATCGCGTCAATAAAATACTTCTTCGGAGAGAGCGTGACTCCCTTTTTTTCAAAAAATGCGCGAATCTTCATTTTTTTCTTCTTTCCTCCAAGCGTTATGCTTTTTCTTTTCTTTCCCGATCGATATAGTCCTGCAAAATGATCTGCGCCGAAAGCGTATCCACCGCATCCTTGCGCTTTTTTCCGAAGACCTCGGAGGCGCCGAGATAGCGATAGGCGATCATCGTCGTCATCCTCTCATCCATCGTGTCCACGGGAATCTCGGTTTCGGAGCGCAAAAGCTCTATGAATGCGCCAACGGTTTCGGCGCGGCCGCCCTGTGAGCCATCCATATTTTTCGGTAGGCCAACGATGATTTTTTTGCATCCGAGCGTTTTTGCCTTTTGCGCGACATACACCGCCGTATTTTTCATTCCGCCCCTCTGAACGGTTTCCAGCCCCTCGGCGATCAGCCCTGAGGGATCACAGGTGGCAAGACCGGTGCGCACGTCACCGTAATCCACCGAAAGATATTTTCCGTGTGTCAGATCCAAGGTAAACCTCCGGGAAATTACAATATGGATAGGATTATACTATAATCTAAGAAAAAAGTCAAACATTGTTATTTTTTTAACACAAAATAAAGAAAGTGCCTTTTCGCCTGCAAAAATGTGAACGGATTCCGCCCCCTTTGCAGAAAAAAAGCAAGCATAAGAGGTGAAAAAAGCCCCTATGCTTGCTTTGCTTTTTCGAAAAACGCCGTTTCCCTGCTTTACTTTTCCGAAAGGGCGGGCGCGGAGGACTCGGCAAGGCCGCGCGTCTCGTCCATTCCCTCCGCATAGCGGATGGCCTGCGTGGAGAAGAGGCGGTAATAATGGCCTTCCTTTTGCATCAGCTCGGCGTGCGTTCCGTTTTCGAGCACTCTTCCCTCTCCGACGACGAGAATGCGATCCGCCATCGTGGCGCCCGAAAGTCTATGCGAAACGAAGAGCGCAAGCTTGCCCTCGGAAAGCTCGTAGAAGCGGCGGAATACCTCCTCCTCGGCAAGAGGATCGAGGGCAGCCGTCGGCTCATCGAGCACGAGAAAATCCGCCTCACGGTAGAAGGCACGGGCAAGCGAAAGCTTCTGCCACATACCGCCCGAAAGCTCAAGACCGTCCTCAAAGAACATACGCGTGAGCGGCGTTTGCTTTCCCTGCGAGAGGCCTGCAACAAAGCTCGCATCTCCCGCCTCAATCGCCCGATCCAGTCTTTCCTCGCTCATCGGGGTGTGCACATCGCCGTAACGGATATTCTCCGCCACGGTATCCGCGTATTTTCCGAAATCCTGAAAGATCGTTCCGAACAGGCGGTGATATTCCTCGGGATCGTATTCACGGATATCCCGACCGTCTAAAAGAATACACCCCTCCGTTGGATCGTAAAGACGGGTGAGAAGCTTGACGAGGGTGGTTTTTCCCGCGCCGTTGAGGCCGACAAGAACCGTTCTTTCCCCCGAGGAAAGCGTGAAGGAAAGATCCTTCAGCACAAGGCGCCGACTTCCGCCGGGATAGGCAAAGCTAACGCGGTCAAAGGTGATCGTATGATGCGCGCCGCGCTCAATATGAAGCGGCTCGGGGAGGGCGCAGACGATCGCGGGCTTCTCCTTCATAAAGGCGATCATATTGTCAATGAAGAGAGTTCCCTCATAGATCGAGGCGGTGGCGGTGACGAGCGTCGTCACATATCCGCCGATGGAGGAAAGCGCACCGCTATAAAGGGAATAATCACCGATGGCGGCGGAATTATATACCACGTGGTACGCCACGTAGGCAAAGAGCGCGCCGTGCACCACCGTGGAGATCAGGCTGACGAGGATCTGCGAAACGCCCTCGCGCACGATGAGGCGGCGCAGACCCGCAAAGTATTTGCCGAATACAGTCTTATATTTTCCGATAAAGGTATCACCGAGGCCGAGAAGCTTGATCTCCTTGACCTGATCCTTATTGACCATAAGGCCCGAATAATACGCCATTTCTCGCCGCTCCTTGGAATGGCGGCGGATGTAATGGAAGTTTCTCTGCCTGTAATAATAGGAAAGAACCGCGCTCGGAATGGCCGCCACGATCACAACCAGAGGCGCCAGCGGGCTCAGCGCAAAGAGCACCGCGATAAAGGAAACGGCGCTGATCAGCGTGCTTGCCACGCGGAAGACGGACTGGATGATACCGACGGGGCGCATACCTGCCTCGCGATTTGCATTCTCAAGCTTTTCATAAAACTCGGGGCGGTCGAAGGAGGAAACGTCCACCTCTCTCGCCTTTTCGATGATCGCGATACGGATATGGTTGGAGACCTTTTCTCCCGCCAACGCCGTGACCACGGAATTGACGCGGCCAACCACCTTGGAGAGGAAGGAATGGCACATCTGCAAAATCAAAAGGAAGAGAATGGGGCGAAGCGCCTGCAAGGGCTCAGCAAAGCTCTTTCCGAGCATCTCGGCAATTGCATTCAGAAGATCGCGGCTGATATAGGCACCAACGACGGGCAAAACGCCCTCCAGCACGCAGAAAAGAAGCATCAGGCAAAGGCAGACCGGCGCGGCGCGCCACACGAGCGAAACGATCGTTCCAAGGCGCGTGAAAAAGCCCTTGATTCGAAGGGCGACGAAGCGAGGCACCTCCGAAAGGCGCTTCGGCTTCTCAATTCCGTCACTCCAATTCGGACGGCGAGGAGGCATCATTGGGGGCATAGCGGTTCTCCTTTTTCTTTTGCGGATTTTTCAGCCCCGACCAGAGCACCACAATGCACTGCGAGGGGATGCCGAAGAGAAAGATTTGCCAGAGATTGATATCTGCAATCACGAGGATGGATAAAAAGACCGTGGCAAGCAACGTCCATACAAGGGCGGAAATGATACCGAAATTCAGCCGCCTTCTTCCCCAAATGGAATTGAAGACCAGAATCACGACAAGGCTCGGCACCGTGCAATACACGAAAAACATCCAGATGGGAAACGGAAGCACAACCTCGGGCAATGCGTTGAATACAAGAAAGAGGAAGGTTCCGATCAGGAAAACGAGCGTGGTTGCGATCGCGCTGATCAGAAGACGATTGCGGCGGATCTGGCGATCCACGGAAACGGGGCGGCGGTCCGCCTCCTTATGATCGCTTTGCAGAAGATAATCCACGGAGACGCCGAAGGTATCCGCGATCTGCTTGACGACGGTGACATCGGGTAAGGCTTCCCCTCTCTCCCATTTCGAAATCGCCTTGTCCGAATAATTCAGAACGGCGGCCAGCTGTGCTTGTGTCATTTTCCGCTCCGCACGGAGGTCCGCTATGTTTTTTGCAAAAACGGAATGCAAATCATTCATACGTAAACAAAACTTTCCTTTCTGTCATTTCTACGATGAAGTCACAAGACGGTAGAGATCTCTACTGCCTGTTTCATCGAAAAAAGTCGCTTTTTCCGGAAATCGAGGATTTTTTTCAAAAAAAGGCCTTTTTTCTTCAACAATTTGAATTATAGCACATTTTTTTGAAAAAATCAAGTGTTTTTATCTCTCTACGCGAGGTAGAAAGCGGTAGATTGCCGATAGAATGTCTTTTCGCGCCTTCGTAGAGAGAACGGGAAAAAGGTGTGGAGCTTGCTTTTTTCGGTGTAGGGTGACTTTTTGCCAAAATCGGGCTATACTATATGTGAAAAGGGCGGGGCAAGAAGGCCCCCGAAAGCAAAGTGAAGAAAAAGGAGCAAAAAATGAAAAAGCTTTTGATTTACGGAGATTCCATTCTGCGCGGTATCACCTATTCCTCCGCGCTTGGCCGCCATAAGCTCTGCGCAGGTTACGAGCTGAAAAGCATCGGTGAGATCGGCTACGAGGTGAAGAACCGCTGCCGTATGGGCGCGACCATCCTGCGAGGGATCGATATTCTTGAAAAAACGCTGGATGAATGCGACGAGGATACCGTGGTGCTCTTCGAATTCGGTGGCAACGATTGCGACCACGATTGGCACGCCGTTTCCGAGCATCCGAGGGATGCGCACGCGCCGCACATAGACGAGCAGACCTTCACAAGATCCTATAAGAGCGCTATTGCACGGGTGCGCGAGCGGGGCGCCACCGCAATTATGGCGAATATGATCCCGATCGATTCGGATCGCTATATGCACACCATCAGCAAAAGCAATTCCTATGAAAACATCCTCTCCTGGCTCGGCGACAGCTCGATGCTTTACCGCTTTCAGGAGCACTATAACCGCATTGTGGAGCGGCTTTCAACCGAGGCGGCCTGCCCGATGATCGATCTGCGCGGCGCCTTCCTTTTATCGCACGACTACAAGGCGCTGATCTCGGAGGACGGTATACATCCGACGGAGAGCGGCCACGATCTGATCGAGCGCTCCCTGCGAGACTTTCTTCTCAGCTACGGAAAAACGAAAAGCGCCGTGGTTGCATAAGATAAAACGGAATAATACAAACGCAAAAAGGGAAAGATGCAAAAAAGCGCATCCTTCCCTTTTCCTTTTATTTCTTTTGCACGAAAAAGCACCCGACATTTCCTGTCGTTTCTTTCCAAAATTGCACTATCGATTATTTTATTTGTAAAATCGATTACTGTTTTATCAAATAATTCAATAATTTTCGTTTTTTTTCGTTTTTTTAGTGCATTTGAAACAAATTCGGATTTTCCAGGTGGAAAAACTTTGGAAGCATCCACAATGGAAAAGCCGCGACGCCCATGCTATAATGGTATCGTACGCTTCGACCGGTCAAACGAAACAACAAAACACAAAGGAGATTCTATGAAAATACCAACGATTCGCGAGCTTTTTGATCTTTCGCACACGAAGGCGCGCACCTGGCTTGAGCGAGCTGACTACGGCCACGAGGTGCTTGACGATATGGCAAAAATTATCACCGCCGTGGGCGGTGCACTCGGAGAGGATTACGAGCAGGTGGGCGATCGCATCTGGATCGCGAGGGATGCCAAGGTTTCCCCTCTCGCCACCGTGATCGGCCCCACCGTGATCGGGCACAGAACGGAGGTGCGCCCCGGCGCTTATATCCGCGGCAACGCCCTGATCGGCGACGGCTGCGTGATCGGAAACAGCACAGAGATCAAAAACTCTATTCTTTTTGACGGCGTTCAGGTGCCTCATTATAACTACGTCGGCGACAGCATTCTCGGCTATCTTGCGCATATGGGCGCAGGCGCGATTCTTTCCAACGTGCGCGCAGACCGCGCCGCGGTGGAGGAAAAATGCGAGGGGCAAACGCTCAAAACCGGCAGAAAAAAGCTTGGTGCCCTGCTTGGAGACCGCACGGAGATCGGATGCGGCGCCGTGCTTTGCCCGGGTACAATTGTGGGGCGCCGCAGCGTGGTTTATCCGCTTGCGCTTGTGCGCGGAACGGTTGAAGAGGACTGTATTTACAAGGCGAAAAACGACACCGTTAAGAAAAAATGAGATAAAAAGCAAATATATCATTACAAAAAAGGAGAATTTATGCACAGATTATTTGGAACAGACGGCGTTCGCGGCATTGCAAACGAGGAGCTTAGCATTGAGCGCGCAATGCAGATCGGCCGCGCACTCGGCACGGTTCTTTCCTCGCATCACAAATACCGCCCCAAGGTGCTGATCGGTATGGATACGCGCGCATCCTCGCCAATGCTCGCCTGTGCGCTCGCGGCAGGGCTTTGCTCTGTCGGAAGCGACTGCGTGCATCTCGGCGTTGTGCCGACGCCTGCCGTTGCCTACCTCGTTCAAAAATACGGCGCAAAGGCCGGCGTGATGATCTCCGCCTCACATAACCCTTACCCCTATAACGGGATCAAGATCTTCGGCGATGCGGGCTTCAAGCTCTCCGATGCTCTGGAGGAGCAGATCGAATCCATCGTTCTGGATAACACGCCGCCCTGCCGCCTCGCCCCCGCCGACAGACTCGGCCACTATGAAGAGGCGCCGCGCGCGCTCGAGGATTATATCGAATATCTTCGCGCCACGGTGAAGGAGCCGCTCACGGGGATGCATCTCGTGATCGACTGCGCAAACGGCGCATCCTCGCAAAGCGCAACGCGGCTTTTTGAAAGCCTCGGCGCGGAATGCACCGTTCTTTCCGCCGCCCCGAATGGGGTGAACATTAACGACCGCTGTGGCTCCACGGATATGCGCGCGCTCCGCGAGGAGGTTTTGCGCACGAGCGCCGACATCGGCCTTGCCTTCGACGGGGATGCAGACCGTTTTCTCGCCGTGGATGAAAAAGGCAGCGAGGTGGACGGCGACTTCATTATGGCGATCCTCGCCCTGCACCTCAAAAAGGAGGGACGGCTCAAGGGCAATACCGTTGTCGGCACCGTGATGACCAACTACGGCTTCGCAAAATTTTGCGAAAAGGAGGGCATCCGATACATTGCCGCCAAGGTGGGCGACCGCTATGTTCTCGAAATGCTGAATCAGGAGGGCTTCGTTTTCGGCGGTGAGCAATCCGGGCATATCATTTTTCGCGAATTCTCGACCACGGGCGACGGCCAGCTGACCGCGCTTCAGCTCCTTTCTTATATGAAATCCTGCAAAACGCCGCTGAGCGAGCTTTGCGCCGTGATGAAGAAATATCCGCAGGCAACCGTGAATATCGAGGCGGATGCCTCCGACAAGATCAATTTCTTCACAGACGAGGAGATCGCGCAAATCCTGAAGGATGCCGAGGCCGAGATCGGAGATAGCGGTCGCCTTGTGGTTCGTCCCTCGGGAACGGAGCCCGTGATCCGCGTTATGGTGGAGACCGAGGACGAGAATCAAACGCATAAGATTGCAACCAAAACCGCCGAGAAAATCGCCAAAAAGCTAAGAGAATACAAATAACTGTTTACAAAAAAACGCGTTCGCAAAAAAGCGAACGCGTTTTTATTTTTTGACATAAAAAATCAAAGCGTCAAAATTCCGAGGTGCTCAAGCAAAATTTTCGTTCCCAAAAGGATCAGAATCACGCCTCCCGCGATCTGCGCCTTCTTTTCAAAGCGCGCACCGAATACGCTTCCGATCTTCACACCCGAAGCGGAGAGCGCACAGGTGACGACGCCGATCAAAGCAATCGCAAGGAGGATGTTCACTCCGCCCGCCATCGCAAGCGAGATGCCGACAGCCATCGCATCGATCGAGGTGGCGACCGCCATCGTGAACATCGTTTTTACCGAAAAATCCGCATTTTTCTCCGAACAGCACTCGCATTCCGAGGAGAACGCCTCCTTCAGCATATTGGCACCGATCAAGGCGAGAAGCACGAAGGCAACCCAATGATCCACGCTCTGGATCGCCTTGGCAAAAAGACTGCCGAGAATGAAGCCGATCAGGGGCATCAGCGCCTGAAAGCCTCCAAACCAAAGGCCGCATTTTGCCATCGAACGAAGATCCGCGCGCTTGAGCGAAAGCCCCTTACAAATGGAAACCGCGAAGGCATCCATTGCAAGACCGACCGCAAGAATAAATAGCTCAATAAAACCCATATACCTTACTTTTGCACCTTATTTTTCTTCGTTTTTCTTCTCCAGAAGAGAGCAGATCTGCGCAAGCAGCTCTACCTCACGATAGCGCAGGCGCTCAAGCTCCTCTTCCTTTGCCTTGGCGGCGGCTGCGGCAACTGCGGCGGCCTCTGCCTTGGCCTTTTCGGCCTCCTCTGCGGCAAGACGCGCCTTTTCAGCCTCTTCCTTCTCCTTGGCAAGCTTCTTTTCGTATTCCTCGTCGGTTCGGATTCGGATATCCTCGGCAATCTTTCTTGCACGCTCCGAGATCTTATGCGCTATATGCATCACGAGGAAAAGGAATGCCGCAATGATCAGAAAATCAATGGCCGCCTGAAAAACGAGTCCCGGCATCAGCGCAACCTCTGCGGTGACGACCTCGCCCGCCTCGTCCAGCACCTCCTCGCGAAGCACCCACTTAACGTCTGCCAACGTGGATTTTCCCGTGAGAAGCGCAATCAAGGGAGAAACGAATCCCTTCGTGAAGGAGTTGACGATGGCGGTAAACGCCGTTGCAACCGCAACGCCGATTGCCATATCCACCACATTTCCGCGCGTAATGAATTTTTTGAATTCCGCTAAAAGCTTTTTCATTTTTTTGCTTTTCTTCCTTTCCTTTATTTTGATCGGTGCTTACGGATCGATATCCGCGGCATCCAGATAATCCTGCTCACTGATTCTGCCAACATCGTAGACCGAGCGAAGCCTGAGCTGTGTCTCGAGGTAGCGGCTCGTTGTTACCTCCTCCGTCTCGATCAGGACGATGATCTTGGCATCCGAGGTAATATCGAAATAGTTTTTCGAGAGGCTTGCGGCCGTTTTGGAGAAGGCGATCTGCAACCGGCGCACATAGGCCGCGGCCGAAAGCGTCAATTCATAATTTTTCCCGCTTCCCTTCAATTCATACTGAAGATTCGGATAACCGAAGCGAAAATGCTTTGCAGGCACAAAAAGCGCCGTTTTCTCGCCAATCGGAGCGCCGTCGCGGCTAACGCTGACGTGCAGATAATATTCCCTTTCGTGCGAACGCACCTCGGGCACGGCCGTCTTCAAAAGAAGTCTCGCCCCGGGGGAAATCACGACGTCCTCGGCGTATGCGCGAATGCAATTATTGAAGCGATCCATCAGGCGCGTTTGCACCCGAACGGTAACCTCCTCGCTTTCCGAGGTAGCCAAGGAAACCTCCGCCTGCTCTCCCTCGGCCTTCAGGTCGAGAAATACGGGTGCGAAGGTTCGCTGAAGATCGAAATACAGCGCCTTCTTCTGCAAGATTCCGTCCATCAATGCGGGGCGCATCGAGATTCCACCCTCAAAGAGCGTTCCGCCAAGGATACCGCCGGGCACATCGCGCTCCAGCACCGAGGCAAGCGCGCGTTGCGCGTGCTCTGCGGAGGAAACCGTCGTCACATAGCAAACGTCCTCAAGACTCGCGCCGTACGGAAGCTCTGCGGCCGCCGTTCCAAGCATAGAAACGATCTGATCCTTCGATTCCTGCGCGCTCTCCATCGCGTACGAGAAGATTCTGCGCGCCTCCATCGGAAGCGAGCGGCGCACGGCCAGAGAGCTCGGCATCGAGGCAACGCGGGCAATATCGGGAAATCCCGCCGTCGGCACGGAGCGCACCGAGAGGCAGGGGAAGGAAAACGCAAAGAATCCCTTGATCGAAAGACCGAGAGAATCCTGCGCCAAAACGCCGTCGGGCAAAAGGATCAGTGCAAGCGAGGGATGATTCACCAGGGGAGAAAGAGATGCCTTGAGATCCGCAAAGTACGCACCAAGATCCCCGGAGGGATCAGACGGCGCGGGCAGCTGCTGGAAAACGAGCAGACCAAGACGGTCACAAAGCGAATACACCTGCTCGGGAAGGATTCCGCGCTCCGCCGTTACAAAAAGCGCGTTGCCGCCCATTTTCACAAAGGCGGGAAGTGCTCTTTCGAAGCAGGAAAGGCTTTCCTGCGCGCTCAGCGAGGGAACGGCCGAGGTGCGGGCGGCCTTGATAAAGAGAGGCTCTCCATCCACCATCACGGCAAAGGGAGCCGCGCCGTCCTTCGGGAAGGTGATCTTTCGAAGGCCAACGCTCGTTTCCGCCGTATCGACAGGATTGCCGTCAGCATACAGCGTGGCACTCAGGCGGTAAAGCCCGCCGTGCCCCGCGCCCAAGGGGCGATATTTATGCGGCAGAGGCAATTGGATGCGCCCCTCGCCGTTCAGAAGTCCGAGATAATGGAGCTCGCCGCCCGGCGCACCGACGGTGACCATCGCCTCCTCGTCGCCAAGGCCACGAAGCGTTTTTACGCGAACGAAAAGCTCACATTTTTCGCCCTTATGTACCTGCTCGGTATAAATATCCGTGATCAGATCGTGAGAATACGCAATCAGCTCAACGCCGCCGAGCACGCCGACGTCCGACGGAAGCTCTCTTGCAAAAAAGCGGATCTCCAGGCGGAATACGCCCTCCCTCTTTTCAATCGGAAGGTAAATGCGCGCAGGCGGAGAGCGCCATTCGGCAAGCTTTTCTCCTTCGCAAAAAACCGCGCAGTGCCCAAGAAGGCCGCAAAGAGAAAGCACGACGCCGCGATAACCGAGCATCGCGGACGGAATCGAAATATCGGAAACGAGAGAAAACGTGCCGCAAAGCCTTTTTCTCATCTGCTCGGTCGCATTCTCGGTCTCCACGGGCTTGGGTGCGCCGCAAAGTCCATAAAGCAGGCAGGGAAAATCAACCCTTCCGAGCTCCTCGTTATCCAGATAAGCGAGAAAGCCTTCCGCTTCTTTTTTCAGCATACGCATCCCTCCTTTTTGTATTTATGCAAATTTTTATTTACATTTTGGTTTTTCACTTTAGGAACGAGCACCGTTACAGATCAAATCGGTGCAAAAAAGCAACAAAAAAAGCAGGAGAACGATTCTTTGCTTTTTTCAAAAAAGCGCGCGGCGGCTTCATTTCAATTCAATGTATATGCAACCGAGCGCATTGCTATTATTTCCTCTGTCGCAACCGCTTGCAGAAAAGAAGCGGCGGTGCCTGCGGTCTCGCGGAAAGCACCGATGCAAGCCGGTGATAAGGGCGAAGCCGAGCGGGGCTTTTCAGAAAGCGCCGCTTTTGCTATATTATACCACCTTCCCGCGCAATTTGCAACTATTTTTTTTGCTAAGCCAAAATAAACAAAAGGTAAGCTTCATATTTGTATAGTATTATCAAAATTTCTTTATTTTTTTGAAAAAAATTTGCAAGCCCCTTGAAATGCTTCCTTTATTATGTTAAAATGAATCAGAAAACTATTTCTGGAGGGAAAAATGAAAAGAATTTTCTTCTTACTTCTGACTGTGACTCTGGCGCTCTTCGCGCTCACAGCCTGCTTCGGTACTGTTTACCATCAGTACACTTCCGACTGCGATCCTTTCTGCGACTGCTGTCCTATGCCCGTAGAAAGAGAAGTTGCGGTTGAGCACACGCGTGCTACCTGTGAAAGCACGGAATGCTCCGTTTGTCTCACCGAGATCGAGGCAATCGAGCACACCTATTCGAGCAACTGCGATGCAGACTGCGATGCTTGCGGACTTCCTCGCACCGAGCTTCAGCACACCTATGCAAATGCTTGCTCCTCTACCTGCTCCGTTTGCGGTGCGGCAAGAGAAGGAATGGTTCATACGTACAGCAGTGCTTGCGATGCTTCCTGTGACGTCTGCGGCGAGACCCGTGCAGATATTCCTCACGCTTACCTGTACGCTTGCTCCGGCATCTGCTCCGACTGTGGCGCTACCCGCTACACGCAGCACAACTATGAATTCGATTGCTCCGTTGCCTGCAAGGACTGCGGCGAGACCAGAACCATTTCTGCAAGCGCGCACGACTTTGAGTTCGGATGCAGCCTGACCTGTGACGTCTGCGGCTTCACCAGAATCGGCGATTTCCACGCTTATACCGATGCTTGCGACCAGATCTGCGATTACGGATGCGGATATGAAAGAGAAAATCAGTGCGTTTGGGAAGGCCTTTGCAACAATCTTCGTTGCGCAAACTGCGGTGCTACCAAGTCCATTGAGCACACCGATGCAAACGGCGACTTCATCTGCGATGTTGAAACCTGTCTTGCAATCTGTGACCACATCTGTGTAAACGATGATTCTCTTGACTGCGACCGTCTGTGCACCATTTGCGGCACGCCTCTCGCAGGACACACCTACAGCGCCGCTTGCGACACCGATTGCGATATCGCAGGATGCACCTCCGGCGACAGAGCTGTTGGTGAGGGTGAGGACGACGCAAAGGCACACGCTCCCAAGGCTGCCTGCGGCACCGTTTGCCGCTACTGCGGCATAGCTCTCGTGATCGAGGGTGAGCCCGTGGCGCACACCTATGACGGCGACTGCGACACCACCTGCAACGAGTGCGGCGAGACCAGACCTGCCGGCGACCACACGCCTTCCGAGACTCTCGGATGCGAGATCTGTGATGTTTGCGGTGAATTCACCGGTGCTTCCCACGCATATCACAAGGCTTGCGATGCCGCCTGCTACGAGTGCGGCAAGGCAAATCCCAATGCAGGCCACGTAGGCAACTTCAGCTGCTCTCCGAACTGCAAGTACTGCGGCGCCGTTCTTGACAGCATCGAGCACGAGTTTGCACAGGATTGCTCCACGCACTGCGCAAACTGCGGCGAGCACCTTCGCACCGATGCGGCTGACGATCATACCGATGCTGACGGTGACAAGATCTGTGACCTCTGCTTCGAGGAGCTTCCCACCACGGGTGACGGCGTTCTTCCCGAGCACACTATCCCCGCTAAGAAAAACGACGAATAATTACGTGCGAGCTTATGTCGTGACCACAGCTCGTGGTCACGACATATTTTTCCAAGATCTCTGTGCCCTGCGCGAAAGCATCGCGTGAGCACGGAATTTGCCGTTCCTACGTTTTCTATGCGGCGATAGGCCGCACAAAATAAAATAGAAAGGATGGATTTACATCCAAAAAGCCATATGAAAAGACTTTTATTTTGCACGATCACGCTGGTGCTGATGCTCTTCGCTCTGGCAAGCTGCTTCGGTGAAAACCATGAGTATTCCGGCCCCTGCGATCCCACCTGTAATTCCTGCAATCGCGTAACGCGCGAGCCGGAAACGGAGCACGTCTACGATGACTGCAACGCCACGACCTGCAAGGTTTGCGGCGAGGAGACCCGCGAGGGCGGTCTTCACGAATACAAGGCCGGATGCGATACCGACTGCGAGATCTGCGGCGAGGTTCGCGAGACGGAGGTTGATCATATTTTTGACAGCCCCTGCGATACCGACTGTAACGCTTGTGCTTCTCAGAGAGTTGCATCTCAGCATATCTACACCAACGATTGCGATACCGACTGTAACTTCTGCGGCGAGCAGAGAGTGACGACGCACCTTTACACCAACGCTTGCGACAAGACCTGTAACGTCTGCGATGCATACAGAATTCCCGCCGCTCACGTTTATTCCAACAACTGCGACTCCACCTGCGACGTTTGCGGTGAGCTTCGTATGGTTCCCAACCACGTTTATTCTGCGACCTGCGATGCCGACTGTAACGTTTGCGGCGAGGCAAGAATCGCTCAGCCCCACGTATACGATCATCCCTGTGATGACAGCTGTAACGTTTGCGGCTCTACGAGAGTCGTTTCCGACCACCTTTACGACAACGATTGCGATGCCAGCTGTAACCGTTGCGGCGAGGAGCGCCAGAATGCGCACTCCTTTGGTGCTTGGTCCTCCAAGAAGGCCGCTAACTGCACCGATGCAGAGCTTCTCGTGAGAGTCTGCGGCGTTTGTGGCGCTGAGGAATTCTCTAGCGGCAAGGACGCACTCGGACACAGCTACACCAACGATTGCGACATCGCCTGCGACCGTGCCGGATGTAACGAAAGAAGAACGATCACCCACACCTTCGGCGCTTGGGAAACCAAGCTCGCCGCTACCTGCACCACCGACGAGGTTGAGATCCGTACCTGCGGCATCTGCGGACATACGGAAACGCAGGCGGGTGACGAAAAGGCCACCGGTCATAAATACGACGACGAGACCTGTGACGTTGATTGTAACGTTCCCGGATGTAACTTCCCCCGCAAGGCTCCTCACGTATTTGATAATATCGAGGACCTCGAATGTAACGAATGCGGTGCATCCCGTATGTGCACCGGTCACAGACCTTACGAAAACGACTGTACGCTTTGCGCTGTCTGCGGTGATACCATCGAGGATTGGAAGCACACCTTCGGCGCTTGGGAAACCCTCACTCCTGCAAACTGCACGGAGGACGAGGTTGAATACAGAGTTTGCTCCGTCTGCGGCGTAACCGAAACCCGCACCGGCGACGTGCCCGCGCTTGACCATCTTTGGGACAATGCCTGCGATACGGCTTGTAACCGCGAGGGCTGTGACTTCACGAGAACCATCACTCACGCTTACGAATGGGTGACGAAGACGGCCGCTAACTGCTATGCTGACGAGGTTCAGCACGAGTACTGTGACATTTGCGGCAACATCGGCGACGAAAGAACGATGGACGGCACGATGCTCACGCATACTTACACCAACGAATGCGACAACCTCTGCGACCTTTGCGGAACCTTCACTCGCACGCCTCCTCACAAGTTTGCTGACGAGCACGACGTGACCTGTGATAACGGATGCGGACACACCCGTCCCTGCAACGGCCACGCCGCAAAGGAAACCGACTGCACGATTTGCCGTTACTGTGAAGCAAGCATCCCCGAAGCAATGCACACTTACAGCTACGAGTGCGATACCGAATGTAATGTTTGCCGCTCCACCAGAGTTGCTTACCACGATCCCTCCGATGCAGACTGCACGGTTTGCTCCTACTGCGGCGAGAATAGCGGCGCTACCCACGAGGCCACCGAAAGCGATTGCACGGTTTGCAAGAACTGCCAGGCAGGCACGGGCATCCGCCACGAAGCCTCCGCAGATGATTGCACGCTTTGCGAAAACTGCCAGCAGGCAAGCGGCGTTTCTCATACGCCCGACAGAGAAGAAAACTGCACCAAGTGCGAGATCTGCGGCAAGGAAAGCGGCGTGAAGCACGAGGACGAAAACTCGGACGGTGCGTGCGACCACTGCGGCAAGGAGACGCTTCCCGGAGACAACTGGTTCCCCTGGGCTCCTCTTTAATTCAAAAATCATTTTTCGAGGCCACCTTTTGGTGGCCTCGTTTTTTTGCCGAAGAGACAACCTCGCTTTTAGTCTATGCGGCGACCTCGTTTTTTCTTCAAAGTGGTGGTCTCTTTTTTTGTCAAAGCGGAAATCTTGTATTTTCGCCAAAGAGGTGGCCTCGTTTTTTATCAAAAGAAACAGCATCTCTCTTGGGCTTCGCCGGCAGAAGCGATCCGATAATCTACATTTATATATAATAGAGAAGCACGCATTTGTCTCAATAGATTCTTTCAAAGACATACGGGTTCTCTCCCCCTAAAAAGAAAAAAAGAGAGGAATACACCTTGCGCCTTTAAGCAAACAAAGCATATTCCTCGTTCTTTTATGCCCACAAGCGGCTCTCAAGGGAACCGGCTGATGGGATTTTATTTTTTTAGTTTACCGAATTACTTTTTCATTGCGATTGCGGCCTTTGCCTTCTCGACGATATTCTTCGTCGTGAGCCCATAGAGCTCAAGAAGGGCAGGAACGCTACCGCTACGGCCATATGCATCCTCAACGCCAACGCGAAGCACGGGGCAGGGATTGCATCCGGAAAGCATTTCGCAAACGGCGCCGCCAAGGCCTCCGATCACGCTATGCTCCTCTGCGGTAACAACGGCACCGGTCTTCTTTGCAGAAGCGGCAACGAGATCCGCATCCAAGGGCTTGATCGTATGAATATTGATAACCTCAGCATCGATGCCCTCAGCCTTCAGAAGCTCTGCGGCCTCCATTGCAAGGTGCACCATAAAGCCCGTTGCAACGATCGATACATCCTTACCTTCCTTATATACGATGCCCTTGCCAAGCTCAAACTTATAGTCTGCAATCTCGGCGGAGAGATCCGGAACAGCGAAACGGCCAAAGCGAAGGTATACAGGACCGTTATGAAGCAGAGCGGCCTCCGTTGCGGCATAAGCCTCGGTAGCATCTGCGGGGCAGATCACGGTCATTCCCGGGATCGTGCGCATCAGAGCGAAGTCCTCGTTGGACTGATGGGTCGCACCGTCCTCGCCGACGGTGATACCGCCGTGCGTTGCACCGATCTTCACATTGAGGTGAGGATAGCCGATGCTATTGCGCACCTGCTCGTATGCACGGCCGGATGCGAAGATTGCAAAGGTGGAAACGAAGGGAACCTTACCCGTGCTTGCAATACCTGCAGCAACACTCATCATATTGCCCTCAGCGATACCGCAATCAAAAAATCTTTCGGGGAATTTCTTCTTGAAAACGCCCGTCTTGGTAGCGGCCGCAAGGTCTGCATCCATTACCACGAAATCGTATTTCTCACCGAGAGCGGCCAAGGCGGCGCCATAGGCTTCTCTGGTTGCTTTCTTTTCTGCCATAATCTCTTCCCCTCTCTTATTTCAGCTCTTCGTCGATTTTATTGAGGTCTGCCACAGCCACCTGATACAGATCCTCCTTGGGAGCCTGGCCGTGCCACTCGCACTTATTCTCCATATAGGAGACGCCCTTACCCTTGGTGGACTTCGCGATGATCATCGTGGGCTTGCCCTTCACGGTCTTTGCCTCGGCATATGCGGCCTCGATGGCATCAAAATCGTGCGCATCAATGGTAATCACGTGCCAGCCAAAGGCGGTGAACTTCTCGTAATAAGGCGTGGGATTCATAACCTCGGTGATCGGACCGTCGATCTGCAGGCCGTTCCAGTCCAGAACGGCGCAAAGGTTATCCAGCTTATAGTGAGCGGCGAACATAGCGGCCTCCCAAACCTGGCCCTCCTCGCTCTCACCGTCGCCAAGGATGGCGTACACGCGATAAGCATCGCCGGAGATCTTAGCGGAAAGAGCCATACCGCAAGCGGCGGAAATACCGAGGCCGAGAGATCCCGTCGTCATATCCACGCCGGGGGTTCCCTTCATATCGGGATGTCCCTGCAGGCGGGAATCGATCTTACGAAGCGTTTTCAACTCCTCTACGGGGAAGAAGCCGCGATGTGCAAGAACGGAATACAGCGCAGGTGCCGTGTGTCCCTTAGAAAGCACAAAGCGGTCACGGGACTGCATTGCGGGATTCTTGGGATCCACGTTCATTTCTTCAAAATAGAGATAGGTCAAAATATCCGCGATGGAAAGAGATCCGCCGGGATGTCCGCAGGTTGCGTTATAAACGCCGTCGATGATACCGTGACGAACGGCATTCGCGGTGCGCTTCAACGCAAGCTTTCGAAGTTCTTCCATAGTTTACTCCTTTTGCTATTATATAAATTTGATTTATTTTTTTGACAAATTTTGTGCCGATACCAAAAGAAAAGAGGCACAATCGTCTTGCGCCTCTTTCAATTTCCTAATGATTAATATCTCTTGCGAGTCTTAACCTGGATGATGAATCCGATCAAGGTGAGAACGCCAACAATTGCAAGGCCAACGATCATTCCATCGAAGGGAATCATATCGATAACGCCGAAATGAACATCCAGAACCTTGGTTACGCAGTATGCACCGAGAGCAGCGAAGCCAAGCATTTCAACCCACTTGCGGAGAAGAAGAGCGAGGAGAGCCACAACACCTGCGGCAGCAGCGGCATAGATCAGGTTTCCGCCGAATGCGGGAAGCAGAGTGCCGGAGAACACAAGGTAGTAGGGGATGTATGCAAAAGCGGCAATGTAAAGCAGAATGTAGATAAGCTTGCGCAGAAGGATTGCGATCACGCCGACAACGATACCAACGATCCAACCAAACTCGGCGATTGCAGGAACAAGACCTTCAATCACGGGCACAAGGTAAACCATTGCAGCAGCGAAGCCCACGGCGAATGCGCCAAGGAATCTCTGGAAGCCAAGAAGGCGCTTACCGAACAGAAGCTCTACAAGAGCAAGAGCAAGAAGAATGAAGCCAACGAAGGGATGAATTACTGCGGCCATACCCCACAGCTGCTCCCAAAGAGCCTCAACCTTGCCGGTGAAACTGCCATCAAAGAGATTTTTGAAGAACTGACCAATGGCACTCAGGTCAAATTCTGCCGCGAGAACTTTATTGAAAAATTCCATTATATCCTCTTTCCCGGTGCGCCCACGCGCCCGATATGTATTTGTATATATTTTATCACATATATTTTGCAAAGTCAAGAGTTTTTTTCCACTTTTTCAAAAAATATATAGTTTTTTTCGGCAAAATACGAAAGGATCAAGCCTTTTTCGGATCCCCCCCTCCTTCTCCGAGAAAGAAAAAAGCAAAGGCCGAGTGAGAAATCCCCCACCGGGCCTTCGCTTTCTTTTGTTTTTCGACTGTTTTCTCAAATAAAAATCGATTTTTTTCTTTGCTAAATTCTTTCCATTTTAGGAAAAATAAGCCATTTTTGAAATCTTTTATTTACAAAATAGCATCAATCCTTGGCGTTTCTGAGAAATGCCACCGTCTTCGGAGACCGCGGATGATCCAAAACCTCCTCGGGCGTTCCGCACTCCTCGATCACGCCGTCCGCCATAAAGATGATCTTATCCGAAACGCCTCTGGCAAAGCCGATCTCATGCGTCACGATCACCATCGTGCGATCGGAATTCTTGAGCTCACGGATCACCTTCAGCACCTCGCCCGTCAATTCGGGATCGAGGGCGGAGGTCGGCTCGTCAAAGCAAAGAATTTTCGGAGAGAGCATCAGCGCTCTTGCGATCGCAACGCGCTGCTGCTGGCCGCCCGAAAGCTGATACGGATAAAAATCCCGCTTCTCGGTGAGCCCCGTCACGTGAAGAATCTCCTCCGCGCGCGCATCGATCTCTGCATAGATCTCTTTTTTATTCTGCTTGAAATCTGCGCGCTCCTTGGCGTGCAGCTTTGGTGCGAGCGTGAGGTTTCCGAACACACTATACTGCGGAAAGAGATTGAACTGCTGGAAGACGAGTCCCATCTTCCTCTGCGCTTCCTTATCCGTCAGCGGCTCGCCGTTCTCCCCGATGGAGAATACGCATTCTCCGTCTATATGGATCTCGCCCGCATCGGGCGTTTCAAGAAAGTTCATCGAGCGAAGAAGCGTCGTCTTTCCTCCGCCGGAGGAGCCGATGATGGAAAGCACCTCACCCTTCTCAAGCGTGAGATCAATTCCCTTCAATACCTCGTTATCGCCGAAGCTTTTTTTCAGACCTTTAATTTCAAAGTATGCCATATTCCCACCTCAGCACTTGATATAATCAAGCTTTTTCTCCAGCCAACGGAAGAAGGCCGTGAGCAACGCCGTGAATACGAGATAATATACCGCCGTATAGAAGAGCGGCCAGAGAAGACCTCCGTTTTTGATATATCTCTGCGCGTAGAAGATCAGCTCGTAATAGGTAATGATTCTCGCAAGAGAGGTATCCTTCACGAGCGTGATGATCTCGTTGGACATCGGGGGAACGATACGCTTCACAACCTGCAAAAGAACGACACGGAAGAAGGTTTGCATCTTCGACATTCCCAGAACCTGACAAGCCTCATACTGGCCAACAGGGATGGACTGAATGCCTCCGCGGAAGATCTCCGAGAAATAGCACGCGTAGTTCAGCGAGAAGGTGATATAGGTCGCCAAATACTCGCTGAAAAGCATCTTTCCGAATACGAGACCGGGGCCGTAGTAAACCACGATCAGCTGAAGCATCAGTGGCGTTCCGCGCACGACCCAAACGATTCCGCGAATTGCGGCGGCAAGCGGCTTCCATTTCGAAATCGAGCCGAAGCAAATCAAAAGACCCAGAGGAATCGCGCAGATGAGCGTGATCGCGAATATATTCAGCGTGTGCCCGAAGCCCTCGCAAAGATCCAGGGTTATTTTCCAAAACTGTTCCATAAAACCTCACATATACACAGAAACACTCGGGGTGTGTTTTTTTCGCACCCCGAGCGCGTTTATTGTACGATGATTTCTTTACTTATTTAATCAGCGCCTTAGCAAGGGTAAGGTCAACGATTGCCGCATCGGATGCACCCGCGATAACCTCGAGGATCGCATCAGCCTGCGAGTTCACGGTCTTGAGACCGCCAACCAAGGTAGCATTGTCCTTGATTACCTTCTCACCTGCAGAGCCACCCTCTGCGGCAAGGGTTGCGCCTGCAAGGCTTGCAAGATCCTTAAAGGTCTCCGCATTGTTCTTGTGGATAACGGCAACCTGCGTATTCTGCATATAGGGCACGGTGCAATCAGCGGCAGCCTCAATAGCCTCCGTGATGGTCATACCGTTCCAGATGCAGTCAATCTCGCCGGCTGCAAGAGAGATAAGCTTATTATCCCAATCGATCTCCTTGAACTCTGCGGTTACGCCGAGCTTCTTGCAAACAGCCTCTGCATACTCTGCATCAAAGCCGATCCACTCGCCGTTTTCATCCTGATAGTCCATAGGCTTATAATCGGTGATACCGATCACG
>JAZTWU010000146.1:0-12210 GCA_045636085.1 Eubacteriales bacterium | reverse complement strand
CGCCTGCGAATGCTCCGCGGATGCACAGGGGCTTTACGTCGCGGCGGCAACAAACGGCGCGGACAGAGCCGTGATGATCAGCTATTTCACGGACGATGACGATTGCACCGAGAGCCAAGAAATACACCTTGACTTCAAGGGAGAAGAGAAAATTTATGAGATGCTTTTGCTGGATAGCGAGCGCGACTGCGAAAGCGTCGGCACCGTGAAGGCGGGAGACACGGTTCGCTTAATGCCGAACACCGTATGCCTTCTGAGGGCATCGGGCGAAAAAGCATACTGAGGAAAAAATGAAAAACGAAAAGACAAATATTGCTTCGATCGACCAAAGGCTTTCCGATGCCGCCGCAGAGGAGGAAGCACTTCGCTGGATCGGTGCGAACGAGGAGCCGATCACTCTGCACGGCGTTTATTTTGACGAGAAAAACGGGCTTTATATGCGCGTTCCCGACGAGGTTGCCGAGGCGACCAATCCGCGCATTCCCACGCTTGCAAAAAGGACCGCAGGCGGACGCATCCGCTTTATGACCGATGCAAATGCCATCACGATCCGCGCCACCATACCCGCATTCCTGCCGATGCCACATATGTCGCTGACGGGAAGCCACGGCTTTTCGGTTTACGCGGACGGATATTTTCAGGCAAGATATGCGCCGCAGATCACAAGCTTTTTTAACTTAGATACGAGCGATCCCTTGCATAATCCTATCGAATTCACACAGAAAAAGAAGCTCATTCCAGCGAAAAAAATGCGCTTGGTTGAGATTTATTTTCCGCTTTACGGCGGCGTGAAGGCCCTTTCCATCGGTATTTCTCCGGATGCAAAAATCGAGAAAGCACCGCCCCACAAAATTCAAAAGCCCTTCCTTTTCTACGGAAGCTCGATCACGCAGGGCGCGTGCGTTACCCGACCGGGAAATGATTTCATTTCGATTCTTTCAAGAAAGCTGGATGCCGATTATATCAACCTCGGCTTCTCCGCAAACGGAAATGCCGAAGCCCCGATGATCGACTTCATAAATTCCTTCGATGCATCGCTTTACGCCTTTGATTACAATTTGTACACGCATCTGCCCGACCGCGTGCTTCCGCCGCATTTTTCGATCTACGAGCGCATCAGGAAAGCGCATCCCGATGCAGTGATCCTTCTTTACGATAAGCCGGGATGCGAATACGATCCCTGCGAGGAGCGTGAGCGGACGATCAGAGAAACCTACGTGCGTGCCCTCTCTCTCGGCGATACGCGCGTTGCCTATATCGCGGCGAAGGATCTTTACGGCGAGACGGATCGTGACTGCTGTACCGTGGACGGCTCGCACCCGAACGATCTCGGCGCAAGGCGTATAGCAGACGCACTCTACGAAGCCTTGAAAAAATTCTTTATCTGATATTGGTGAAAAAGTCCACGCCTTTGAAGAAAAAAACGGTTTTCTTATTTTAAAGTTTCCTTTATAATAGTAGCAAAAGCACAAGGAGCTCTATACTATGATTTTTCATTCGGAAAGTTTTGTCGGAAGCGGCGGTACCTTCCGCTTTCCCAAAAGCATACGGCTGAAGGCGCACCCCTGTCTTGCAAAAAACATCTTTGCAGAGCTTTTCGGAGGCTATACCTATCGGCTCTGCACGGCGGATTTTGATACGGCAGATACGCTGACACTCACCGCAGGAAGGATCACGCCGCCTGCACTGAACGGCGCGGATTACGCCTTTTCCATCACGGAGGAGGGCTTTGCGCTTACGGGAAAAACAGAACGAGATCTCATTCATGCGTTCTTCACGCTGGCAGATCGCATCCGCGCAGAGGATGGCAAAAACGGCTCCGAGGCCGTGCTTGACTGCGGAGAACTTTATGAAAATGCAAAGATTGGTTTGCGAATCGTGCATTTTTGCATTTTCCCCGAAACCGAGCTTTGGGAGATTACCCGTTTTATCCGTCTTGCGGCGGCGCTGAAATATACGCACCTGATACTCGAATTTTGGGGTATGCTACGCTATGACTGCGAAAAGGCGCTTTCCTGGCCACAGGCATATTCGAAGGAGGAGCTTCGCCCGATCCTCTCGGAGGCAAAGGAGCTTGGGCTTTCCCTGATCCCGATGATAAACCATTGGGGACACGCTACCGCCTCGCGCGTTATGCACGGAAAGCACGTGGTTCTGGATCAAAATCCCGCACTGCAGCCCCTCTTTGACGAGGACGGCTGGTGCTGGAATATTCAGAGTGAACGGGTGCGCGCCCTTCTGCGCGAGATGCGGGGAGAGCTTTGCGAGCTTTTCGGTGAGGGAGAATATTTTCACATCGGTTGCGACGAGGCCTACAACTTTGATCTTACGAAAAAGGAAAACCGCGATGAGCTCCTTTCTTATCTGAACGAGCTCTCGGACGAGCTTAAGGCGATGGGAAGGCGCGCCATCATGTGGGGCGATATGCTTCTTGCGCCAAACGAAGAATATAAAAATAAGCTCTACTGCTTCGCTCCAAGCGAGGCGGCGGCCGCAGATCTCAGGCAAAGGCTTTCGCGCAATATCGTGATAGCGGACTGGCAATACGAACCGAAGATCGCTCCCGTGGAAACCGCGCTTGTTTTCAAGCATGACGGCTTTGATACTTTGCTTTGCCCTTGGGATCTTGGATGCGATCCGATCAAGGTCTGCACGCAAACCTTGAAGGACGAGGGGCTTTTCGGCATACTGCATACGACTTGGCACACGCTTTCCAAGGGAATGCCCTTCGTTTCGCTCTCGGCCAAGGGCGGCTTTGAGAACATAGAAGCTGCTACCCCCACCCAACTGCGCACGGCAACCGCCGCGCTTTTAAGAAAGGTCTTCCCCTCCGAGGGGGACTACAGAAAAACCGGATTTGCAAAATATCAAATTGATACGCTCTGGTAAAAAAAGATCGGGAGCACCGCTAAAAACGGTGTTCCCGATCTTTTTTGTTTATTTTTGTTTGCATATTTTATTCTTCTATTCTGTAAACGTACTCTCTGCCCTCGGTGCGGATATGGGAGACGAGGCCGAAGCAATCCTTCAGAATGCGAAGTCCTAAATATGCATAGCGCGGCTTTTGGCCAATGGCCTTGGCATACTGCTTTGCCGTGAACTCTTCGGGCAGGCTCTCGGGAAGAAAGATACGAAAGTCCTCGCGCGAGGCGAGGGCGATCTCCTCGCAAAATGCCGTTGGAATACGCTCGATACGCGGCGCACCCTTTTTCTTTTCCCTTCCGTATCCATTGCGATACCGATATTCCTCCATATGAAGGAATACGAGCTTCACCGTAAGACGCTCGTTTGCGAGAAAGGAGCGGATCTTATAGAGCTCATAAAAGGCATCGAAGGGCTTTTCGCTCTTGGGGCTTTTTCGCGGCGGCGAGATCTCCCCCGTTTCGGGATTGATCCAATGCAGGCGCTTTTGCTTTGCCATAGGATACACCACCGTTACAGGCTGCTCCGAAAGGAATTTCGAAAGCTTGGGAACGAGGCGCTCGAAGGCGCGCGTCTGAATCTCCGTTATTCCCTCCGCATTGAAGATATCCGCCACGGAGCCGAGAATCTTTTTCTCGTGGCATTCCTCGTTTGGCTCGATCGCAAGCTTCAGTATGCGATGGAGCGCGCGCTCCGAAAGCGTTCCGATGCCCTCACGGCCGATTCCCTGCCCCAAAACGGCGCTTTGCGCGCGCAAAAAATCTCGCTTATCCATTCTCCTCGGCCGTCTTGGTTACGTCGATCCACTCACAGCCCTCACAAACCTCTCCGAGGCGCACAGGTGCGATTTCCACGGCACTGGCCGGCGTTCCGCAAGCGGGAAAAACGGTTTCAAAGCGGCGGAGCGATTCGTCCAGATACACCTTCACGCCCTCGGCGGGTGCAAAGGGGCAAACGCCACCGACGGGAAAGCCCGTGAGAGGCTCGACCTCCTCAAAGGTGAGCATCTTCGCCTTCAGTCCGAAGAAGGCTTTATATTTATGGTTATCGATCTTGGCATCTCCTGCCATAACGATCAGGGCAACACCGCCCTCCTTCGTATGGAAGGAAAGTGTTTTTGCAATTCTTGCCTCCTCCGTACCAAGTGCCACGGCGGCAAGCGCAACGGTTGCGCTGGAAACCTCAAATTCCATCACGCCCTCGGCAAGGCCGTGCGGCGCAAGATATTCTCTGACTCTATCGATTGCTTTCATTTTTTCAAGTCTTTTCCTTTTTTGTTTTGTCTTAATCCTCAATAAGATCGCGCTCGCGCAAAGGCGCAAGGAAGCGGGCCACATCCGCTTTGGCTACGGCCTCTTCAATATCGTATTCCTCCGTCAATGCCGAGACGAGCTGCTCCTCCGAGCACCCCTCTTGCAGACGGGCAAAGAGGAGCTTTCCCGTTTCATTCAAGGAAATCATTCCGCCGAGCTTCAAGGCACGGCCGAAGGTTGCAATCGCAACGCTCTTGCCCGCAACCTCGCGAACGGCAAATCCTTCCACAAGCTTCATATGTTTTTCTCCTTTTCCTGATTCAGATCCCGAAAGGCCTTTTCCACCGTGAAAGCGGCCGAGAGATCCATATTGCAATGCATTGAAATCAAGGGTGTGCTCGAAAGCACCTTATCGCAAAGCGACATCGTTTCCATCAGAGCGGCGCCGTTTTTGGGCATATACACCTGCATAAGAAACGCAGAAAGCGCATCGGGCGCGGCGATGGGATGGGCAGAATTCTCCTTTGCGCGGTTCAAAAATCCGATGCCGGAAAGCGGCAGGATGCCGCCCTCGCCGAGGTTTTCCTTTCCCTTCCACGGCGTTGCGCAGATATAGGCGCGGCCGTCCTTCCAGAGAAGCACGGGCTTATCTCCGTTCAAAACATAGGCGCGGTCGCCAAAGGCCTCCAGCCAAAGGCGCAGATGCGTTGTTTTTCCGACACCGCTACGGGCGGTGAAGGCATAGGCGCGGCCGTCCAGAACGACGACGGCGCCGTGAAAAACCATTGCGCCGTGCAAGGGCAGGCGCTCCGCGATCAGCCGATAGGCCACCACGCTTTCAAGATACGCATCGGGCAGGCGGGGCTCAGAGAGGCTCCCCTCCGCATCGATCTGCTCCTTGGTTGGGCAAACGGTGAAGATCGGCTCCGTTCCCTCGGGCGCAAGATAATCCTTGCAAAGCCTCGGCAAATAGCCGTATCGGTGCTCGATTCCCACGGGAATCTCTGCAATATTTAAGCAAAGCATCGTCATTCCTCCGCAAATTTAAGAGCGGCCTCCATCTCCTCGTTTCCTTCCTCGATCGCAACGCCGTAAAAGCGCTGGAGCGTGAAGGGGTAGTTTACCTCGGTGAGGGAGGGGCAATCGTAAAACGCCTGATAGCCGATACTGCGAAGCGACTCGGGGAGCATAACGCGCCCGAGCTTCGGACAGCAGTAGAAGGCGTTTTCCCCGATCTCACGAATGCTGTCGGGAAGATCAACGAAGGCAAGCAATCCGCAGTTCTGGAAGGTTCGCGCGGGCAGGATCTCCATATTGCTCGGCAGGGTTACATAAAGGAGGGCGGCGCAGCCGTCAAAGAGACCCTCGCCAATCGAGGTCAGCGTTTTCTCCAGCGTGACGGTGGTAAGCGAGGTGCATTCGCCGAATACCTGATTTCCCAGCACCTTCACGGTTTCGGGCAGGCGAACCTCCTTAAGTCCCGTGCAATAATAGAACGCGCCATCGCCAAGCGTCGTCACCGTCGGAACGAGAGGAATGCTCGTCAGCGCGGTGCATCCGCCAAAGGCATAGGCATCAATATGCGTGAGCGTTTCGGGAAGAGAAACGTTTTTCAGAGCGGTGCAGTTATAGAAGGCCTGCGATCCGATGCGCTCCAGCGGCGCCTCCAGATAAACGCTCTTTAGTCCCTCACAGCCCGAGAAGGTTCCCGAGGGAAGATAATAGAAGGTTTTTCCAAGAGTAACGGAGGCCAGCGCGATGCACTCGCGGAACACCTCCACGCCAAGATCGTTGACATACGAAAGATCCACGCTCTTCAAGGCCTTGCAGGCATAGAAGGCCTGATTTCCGATTTCGTGCAGGCTACGCGGAAAATCAATGCTCTCCAGCGCCGAGCAACGGTAAAACGCATTGGCCTCGATCGTAACGAGCGCGCGCGCAACGATTTTTTTCAGTGCCGTGCAATCGGCAAAGGCGGCGTTTCCGATCACGGTGACGGAATCGGGAAGGCGGATCTCCTCCAGCGCAAGGCAATGATAGAAGGCCTCCTCTCCCAAGACCGTGTAGCCATCGGGAACGGTGACGGTGGCAAGCTGCTCACATCCTGCGAGGAAGGCCGTCGGCACGGCGGTCAATCCCTTACCGAAGGTAACGGAGGTCAGCTCCTTGCAGTCCAGAAGAAGGGCTTCTCCCACCTTCGTCACCGTATCGGGCAGAGTGAAGCTCTTCAGCGCCGTTGCCTGAAATGCCATATCGCCAAGCGAGGTGACGGTTTTCGGGAAGGTGACAGAGGTGAGCCCCGTGCCGGAAAAGGCCATAGCTCCAATATGCGTGATGCCCTCTCCGATGGTCACGGAGGTGAGCGAGGTGCAATCAAAGAACATTGCGTCCGGGATCGATCCGAGATAGCCGGGGATCTCCACGGTTTTCAAGCCACCACAACCCGAAAAGGCATACTGCCCGATCTCCACAGGGCCTACGGACGGCAGGGTGAGCGACTTCATAATATCGCAGGTGGCAAAGGCGTATTCCCCAATGCGCTTCACGCCCGAGGAAATCTTGACATCCTCCAAAAATACGCATTCATAGAAGGAATACGGCGCAATCTCCTCCACGGTGGAGGGCACCGTGATTCCGATCAGCGCGGTGCTGGCATAAAAGGCACAGGAGATTTTTTTCACGCTTGCGGGAAGGCTCTTGATGCGAACGCCCGCCTGACGAATGGAGGCGCCGCCGCTTCCGACCACCGTGACGTCCACGGGCTCGGCGTATTCGGTTTCGATATATTTCGATCCGAGAACGTCCTTCTTCGGGGCGTAATGGATCAGAATTCCGTCGCCAACGATGAGGAATTCATCGGTATGGCTCGTGATGTATTTACAGTAAACGAAGGAAAGATCTCCCACCTCGGCAAGCGTGGAGGGAAGATTCAGATCGGAAAGTGCTTCCGTGGAATAAAAGGCATAATCCTCCACGCATCTGAGCCCCTCGGGCAAGATAACCTTTTGCAGCAAGGTGGCTCCCGCAAAGGCGTGCGCCCCGATCGTGAGCGTTCCCGCCTCTACCGCAAGCTCCGTTTGCTCGGCGGCAACGGGATAAGCAAGAAGCTTTTTGCTCTCCACCTCGTAAAGCGCGCCGTCCACGATCTTATAGGCGGCATTTTGCGCATCGACAACGATGCTTTTCAGCGCCGTTGCGCCCACGACGGGCGCCTCTCCGATGCTCTCGGCCATATGAAAATCCAGAGCCTCCAAAAGAACGCAGTCCTCAAACGCGTGCGCTCCGACGGAGCGAAGACCGTCCGGCAAAACGAGCTCCTTCAGCGCGTGGCATCCCGTGAAGGCCTTTTCACCGATGGAAACGCAGGTGGCAGGGATCGCAAGTCCCTCAAGCGAAGAGCAAACGGCAAAGCTTGCAGTACCGAGCGCGGTGAGCGTTTCGGGCAAACGAACCTCCTTTAAGGCAAGGCATTGCGCAAACACCATATCCCCCATATTCAAGGCGCTGTCGGGAAGCGTGACGCTTTCGAGGATCTGGCAGTTATAGAAGGCGCCCGTTCCGACCTTCTGCACGCCCTCCTCCACCGTGACACTCTTCAGCGCGGAGCAATTATAGAAGGCATACGGCTCGATCTCCTTCACTGCGGCACCAACCGTGATTTTTTCAATAGAGGAATTGGAGGAGAAGGCATATTCCCCGATGCGGGAAACGAGACGCCCCTCCAGGGCAATCGGCACATAAAGCTCGGATTCCTCGCCCGTATAGGTCAGAATCGAGATCGTATCGTCCTCAAGGATTTCATATTCGTAATTCCCGTAAACGTAAACCTCACGCAAAGGAGCGGGCGGATCGGGGCGAAGCCATACGCAAAGCCCCCAGATCAACGCGCCGAGCGCAAGTGCGCAGACGGTTGCAATCAGGGTGATCAAAAACCATTTTTGACGAAAAAGGGGCATCCTTGATTCGGGTGCTTTTTCGGAGATGCTTTTTTCTTCTTTCATCTTTTACTCCGTTCAAAACTCTCCCACGCGGGAAAATATATAAAAATAAACTTATACAGATACGATTATAGCATAGGAGACGAGGAATGTCAACTTTTTTCTTCTCCTCTCGCATATCCTTTCCCATTTGTGGCAAAAATAGGCGTACCATCCGAAAACGAAAGGAAAAGAAAATGAAGAAAATCCTGCTTTTAATCCTCACCGTTTCTCTCGCCGCCGTTCCGCTTCTCACGCAAGCCGCCACGCTCGGAACGGGCGTTTCGCTCCTCTCCAAGGAGACGAAAATGATCAAAACCGGCCTTCTCGGCCAAAAAATGAGCTTCAACGACATTGATTTCAAGACGGCAATGAACGTTTCCGACTTCAAATCGATCACCATTACCTCTCTGCCCGCCTCCTCCGCAGGCGCGCTGATGCTCGGCGGAAGAAGAATCAGCGAGGGCCAAACCGTTAAGCGCAAAAACATTTCCGCCCTCACCTTCATTCCCGCCTCGCAAAACGTGACAGAATGTAAATTTTCATTTACCTCTGAAGGACTTTTGGGCGGCGCTGAGATGGATTGCGTTCTCAAATTCATCGAGAAGGTGAACTATGCGCCTGAGCACGATTTTGAGGAGGATGCAAGCGTTTCGCTCTGGTCGCAGGAGTCCGTTTCCGTCTTCGGCTATCTTTCGGCGAGCGATCCCGAGGGGGATATGCTGGAATTTATGGTGATCCGCTACCCCGAAAACGGAACGCTCACGCTGACGGATAAGAGCGAGGGGCGCTTCCTCTACGCGCCCCGCGAGGGTTTCACGGGAAAGGATCGCTTCGTTTATGTCGTGCGTGACGAATACGGTAACTTCACCGAGCCCGCCGAGGTGGCGATCGAGGTGGAGGAAAGGCTCTCCCCCGTTTGCTACACGGATATGGAGGCGCATCCCGCCGCCAACGCCGCGCTCGTGATGGATGCCAAGGGCATTATGAGCGGAACGCGGATCGGCGACGATATGTTTTTCTCTCCCGATGCGGGCGTTTCCCGCGCAGAATTCGTTGCAATGGCGATGAAGGCCTATGGGCTTCGCGCAGACAGCACGCTGAAGGAAACCTATTTTGATGATAACGGCGAAATTCCCGCCTCCCTGCGCGGCTATGTGGCAACGGCGGCAAGGCTCGGCATCGTGCACGGCAGCTTTGACGGCACGGCACTGAATTTCCGCCCGAGCGACACCATCACCGCCTCCGAAGCGGCACTGATTATGAGCGCCATCACGGGCAAGAGCGGCACGGAGCTTCCCACGATGGCAGGGGATGAAACGCTTCCCCTTTGGGCGCGCCCCGCCGTTTGCGGTATGTACGAATGCGGCATCTTCGATAAAAACGACGGCGCATATTCGCATACCGCCGAGGTTTCGCGCGGCGAAGCAGCCACCTATCTTCTGCGAATGATGCAGATGAAGTAACCCCGCTCCCGCTTCATTTTTCACAAAGAAAAAACGCCTGCTTCGGTGCAGTATCCTTATAGGAACCGTGCCGAGGCAGACGCCTTTTTTTATACCGTTTTATGAAGAAGCAACCCTACCGCCAAAAGCGATTTTATCATCCGAATAGAAAATGATCAGCTCGTTTTGAGAATTGAAGCCGAAGCCCGTCACCGTTGCCCCATCCCCTGCAAGCATTCCCGCAGAATAGGTGCGGCCGTTGCTGTAATGAAGGAATAGCTCTCCTTCCAGGATTTCGGCGCAGGCAAGAATGCCAATGCTTTCCGCTTGGAGCAGCGATACCTCCCCCACAGGCCAGAAGAAGCTTACCTCCCAGCGGGAGCCTGTGCTAAGATTGTATTCGACGGTGAAATGCAACGAACGAAGCGCATCGATTTTCGCTTCCTTTATTTTCGTTTCCGACAGGCAGGAGATAAAATACGAATAGCTTCCGTCAAAAGCAAGCCCATCTGCAATCACATAGATTTCCGTGAGGGAGAGCATCCCGTCTCCGCTCGCGCCCTCGGGCATTTCCACGCGCTCAAGCACCGCTTTTTCATTTAGAAGCGCACCGCAGTTCACACAAACGCCGAAAACGAAGGTATGCTTCGTCACGCTCAGCTCCTCGTATGAAATCTCGCCACAGCTCACGCAGGTTTGCTTCAAAATACCCGTTTGGGTACAGGTGGGAGAATGCATAATTTCGCTCTGCATCGTATGCATATGCCCGCAGGCGCAAAGCGAAAGAAAAGCAAAGGCGAGAACAAGAAAGCCCCCAAGGATCTTCAAATGCTTCATAATAAACCCCTCCAAATAAAATCCGATACCAAATTTATTTTCTGTTTCATTACACATTATAACACCGAACGGTGTTATTTGTCAACACCTTACGGTGTTTTTTATATAATGGTTTTAGAGAAACGAAGGGGGATCAAATATGTATACTTATAAAAGGATCCGAGATTTACGCGAGGATAAGGATCAAACGCAAAAGCAGATCGCCGCTCTGCTCAATATGCAGACCACGGTTTATCAGCGCTACGAGCGCGGAGAAAGAGAAATACCGCTTTGGGCGGCCATCAAGCTCGCGGATTACTATGGCGTGACGCTCGATTATCTCGTTGGGCGAGAATAATTTTATAAAAAAGCAAGGCCAAGGAGCTTCAAACCGAAGACTTCTTGGCCTGTTTTGATGTCATTTGTCAATTTTTATTTGCTTTTTCGATGTATTTCATTGCCATACGAATTCCGTCAACCGCGGAGGAAACGATGCCGCCGGCATAGCCTGCGCCCTCGCCACAGGGATAAAGCCCCTGCAAGGTGGGCGCTTCGCCGCCCTCGTTTCGCAGAATGCGCACGGGGGAGGTGCTTCTGGATTCCACGCCCGTGAGCACCGCATCGGGAAGATAGAAGCCCGGCATCCAAGCATCAAAATCACGGATCGCATCGCGCAAGGATTCCGTGATATAGGACGGAAGATATTCCTCCGCCGCGACAAGGCGCGTGCCGCGCGGATAAGAGGGCTTCACCGCACCGAAGGGACGAGGCTTGCTTCTATGCATAAAGTCCTCCATACGGATGGCAGGGGCGCGAAAATCTCCGCCGCCCGCATAAAATGCCGCGCGCTCCAGATCTCTTTGCAGTTCAATTCCCGCCAGAGGGTGCGAAGACGGAAAATCCGTGGGGGAAACCGAAACAAGGAGCGCGCTATTGGAATTTTCGCCGTCGCGCGCGTGTACGCTCATACCGTTTGTGACAAGCCCCTCCGCCTCGCTTGCGGCGGCAACCACCGTGCCGCCCGGGCACATACAGAAGCTATATGCGCTTCTGCCGTTTTCAAGGTGCGAAACGAGGTGATACGAGGCCGTGCCGAGCACCTCCCTCTCCCGGGGAGCGGGATAGACGAGCGCGTTTATATATGCGCGCGGATGCTCCACGCGCATTCCGATGCCGAAGCCCTTCGGCTCAAGAGAAATTCCTTTATTATAAAGAAGATGAAAAACATCCGCCGCGCTGTGCCCTGCCGCCAAAAATACGGCATTGGTTTCGATGCTGTGGCGCGCGCCGTCCTGCTCGTATTCCACCGAGGTGAGCCTTCCGCCCTCCTCAAAAATATCGCACATTCGCGCTCCGTACAAAATATGCGCGCCGAGCGAAAGAAGCCGCTCACGCAGATGCCGCACCGCGCCGCAGAGAAGATCCGTTCCGATATGGGGAGCTTCCTTATAGAGAATCTCCTCGGGTGCACCGCCCGAAACGAGGCTCTTCAGCACCTTCATCACGGCGCCATCTCTTCTGCCGAATTTCAGCTTACCGTCCGAAAAAGCGCCTGCGCCACCCTCTCCGAATTGGATATTGGAATCGGGATTCAGCGCCCCGCCAAAAAAGAAGGCCTCAACATCCCTTTGCCTTTCCTCCACGGGGCGGCCGCGCTCCAAAACGATCGGCGCAAGGCCTGCCTCTGCCAAAATCAGCGCGGCAAAAAGCCCTGCGGGTCCCATACCGACAACGACGGGCGGCTTCTCCGAAAAAGCGCGCGGCACAGAAAGCTCCTCGGGCACATAGGGGAACACA
>JAZTWU010000145.1:0-2153 GCA_045636085.1 Eubacteriales bacterium | reverse complement strand
CCGCCGAGGTCGCCGCAAAGAGCGCTCACCGCAAGGCCGTGCTTCTTGAGAAGTGCCTTGTATTCGCCGAGCTTTTCTTCGTTTCCGAGAAGGGCATCGGGGCAGATATCGCCCCCAACGGCATACATCTGAATGCCGTCAAGTCCAAGTGCGCCGGCGAGAGCAATGCTCTCTGCCATCGGGCGCTTAAAGCAGTCGCTGATAACGCCAAGCTTCATTTTTTATCTCCTTTTAAGAAATGGACGAAAGGGAAACCGTCTTCCCCTCATTCTCTGCCGCAAGAAGCGCCGCCTCGCGCAGCTTCATAGCCGCCAGCGTCTGCTCCTTCGGGAAGGGAAGCGCGCCGTCTTCAAAGAAGGCAAGCATCGTTTCGATCAGCGTGGGGAAGAAATCGGAGGTGATCGTCTTATGAGCGGCACCCGATTTTCCCTTTGCATAGAGGGTGAAATTCAGATCGGGGGCATAGATCATTGAGGCCGCCTTGCTTTCTTCGAAGGCAACCGAGAGGCAAAGCCGCGAGCCGATGCGCTTAGCCGAAACCTCGCTTGCATCCGTTCCCATAATCTTCACGAGCATTTCAATCATATGAACGGAGTATTCGGGGAAATTGGAGCCGCCGCCCGTCAGCATCAGATCCTCTGCATCCGAAATTCCGTTCGTTTCCGAGGCATAGCGAAGTGCGGAGGAGGAGAAGAAGGGCGTTCCGTATTTCTCTCCGATCTCATAGATTTTCTTCGCCGTTTTGTAGTCCGGAGAGAAGGTTTTGTCAATATAAGTTGGCTTTTTGTGCTTTAAAACCGCTTCTGCGAGGTGAAGATGCGTCTCGGGATTGGAGGGAGCAAGAATGATGATCGCATCGCTTTTTTCACAAAGCTCGTCGATCGTTTCGCATTTTTTCGCGCCGAAGGTCTTGCACCATTCGTCCGTGCTTTTTCCGTCCACGGGGGAAATATCCTGCTCGGCGTATGCATAGGCAAGCTCATAGGGGAGCGAGAGCTTCTTCGCCGCATCGCGGATCCAGGCGGGATAATTGTTTGCGTGCCATTCGCTGATATAAAGGTCAACGAAGCCGATCTTTTTCTTTTTCATCAGAGCGTGATCTCCTTCTTTGCCTCGGCGGAAGCATAAAGCGCATCAAGAAGCTTCATGCTTTCAAGGATGTTGTCGATATAGTTGCGGTTCTTTTCGCCGGTCTTCACGGCGTCGATAAAGGCGCGATCCTCTGCGGCGTGCTGCTGAGGAATTTCGTGCGAGGAGGTTTCCTTCTCAAGCGTTTGTCCGTCAAAAACGGTAAACTGTCCGCCATAGGAAAGGCGCGCACCCTTCTTATCTCCAAGGAAGTCGATAAACATCTGGTTGCCCTCGTCGATGTTTTCGGCCCAGGCGCCGTTGAAGGAGATGCTTGCCTTGTCGGTGCGGATGTAGCCGGAGATAAGGTCGTCCACGTCGTTGACGCCGTTTTCGATATTCTTGGTGTCCTCTGCCCACATAGACTTATAGCGGTAGGATTTCATATCCTTTGCCATCTCGCAGTAAGCGTCGCAGGTAACGTTCTTAAGCTTTGCGCCGCCGAGGATATAAAGGATCAGATCGAAGAAATGGATGCCCCAGTCAATGAGAACGCCGCCGCCGCTCTGCGCCTTGTTGGTGAAATCGCCGCCGAGTCCGGGGATGGAGCGGCAGGAGCGGAAGGAGCAGTAAACGTGATAAATATTGCCGAATTCGCCCTTGCGGTTCATTTCCTCCAGAAGCTCAACCGAGCGGTTGTAGCGGTTGCAAACGCCGATGTTGAGAAGCTTTCCCTGCTTCTTGGCCTCTTCTGCCATTTCGACGGAAAGCGCATAGTTGATCGTGATGGGCTTTTCGCACATCACGTGCTTACCGGCGTTGAGCGCGTCCACGGTGATAAAGCTGTGGGAGCGGTTGGGGGTACAGACGTGGACCACCTCAATGGCGGGATCGGCCAAAAGCTCCTTATAATCGGTGTAGACCTTAGCACCCTCCACGCCGAATTTCTTCGCGGAGTTAATAGCCTTTTCCTCAACCAAATCACAGAAGGCCACCATCTCCACGTCGGGCAGCTTGGCCAGGGAGGGCATATGCTTGCCGTTTGCGATGCCACCGCAACCGATAATGCCAATTTTTACTACGCG
>JAZTWU010000144.1:0-4788 GCA_045636085.1 Eubacteriales bacterium | reverse complement strand
CTCGTCTACGATATCGAAGGCGAAATTGAAGCGCTCGATGCCCTTGAAGCGGATCGCCGTTGGCGTTCCCATCTCGTTTTCGTCCACGTCGATAAAGCGCTTGTAAACGCGCTCCCCGTCATCCTCGCGCACCGTTGCCTTTCCGGGAATGGGCGGCACGTAGGCGCCGGGCGCTGCCTCAACGCCGCCGCTGAGAACGATGGCGTAGAAGCGGCAATCCTTGCCGCCGACGGCGATCATACCGTGCGGCGTGGAGCTATTATAATAAATGCTGTCACCGGGGCCGAGGATCTCCTTATGATCACCGATCTGCACCTTCAGGTGACCCTCGATGATGATATCGCACTCCTGTCCCTCGTGCGCCGTGACATCGATATCCGCGTGCTCGGCACCGGGAACGTAATGGTTCGTTACCAGAAGAGGCTCCGCGATACGGTTCTGGAAGGCGGATGCAAGCGCATAATAGGTCATACCGTGGGCGCGCTGAATTCTCTGCCCTTCTCCGTTTCTGGTCAGCGTATAGGACTTCAGCGTGGGGCTCTTACCGTCGATAATATCGGTGACGTCCACGTTGAAGGCAAGCGCACAACGGTAAATAAACGCGAAGTTCAGATCCGAAAGTCCGCTCTCGCAGGCGGCGTATTCCGCTTCGGTGACACCCGTCTTGGCCGCCGTCTCGGCAATGCTGAGCCCCTCGATCTCACGAAGCTCGCGGATTCTCCCCGCCATTTCGCGGATCTTTGCGTCCAATGCTTTCATCTGTTCCATTCAAATTTCCTCCTTCGCGGGGCAAAAAAACAAAATAGGCTCGCCCCAAAGATACAATACTTTGAGACGAGCCGTAAAAAACAAACCCGCGGTACCACTCAAATTGCGCCTATCGCGCCACTCAAGGCCTAACAGCCCGTATGCTCTAACGCGGCAATCACGAAAGGGTTCTACTCAGCACAAGCCTTTCTTCCCTTCGGCTCGGAAGTTACAAGCATAAGGCCTCGCCTGGTGGCTCTCACCAACCGCCATCTCTCTGCAAAGCGACATCGCCTATGCCCTCTTCGTCAACGCTTTTACGGTAGCATTGTATCACATATTTTTTCGATTGTCAAGCCCCTTTTGGGCAAATATTGCAAAAAACAATAAAGCCCGACTCAAAAGGATTCTCCTTTGAGACGGGTGAAGATCACTCGCGGTACCACTCAAATTGCGCTTTTTGCGCCACTTACGAAGCATAAAGCTTCTGCACACTCACGCTGTGCCACTCGGGAAACCCTACGAAGCTTCTCGGATCTCCGGCTCGGAAGTGATGGGTACATTCACTGCACACGGCTTGCACCGACCGCCGTTTCTCTGCTCTGCAGAACGAAAGCACCGTCTTCGTCATTGCTTTTATTATATTTATGGGATAATATTATCACAAATGAAGCCCCTTGTCAACCGCGGAAAATGCAAAAGTCGAAAAAACGGCATTTTTGCCATTTTTTCATCTTTATAAAAAACGCGCTTTGTTTATTTTGCACATTATAATGCGCGCGAGACGCACGATTTATTTACGCGGGCGTGAGGCCTGCCTTGCGTCGTTTTTTTTGCGCACTTTGAAGAAAAAAACGATGCGGATTCTTTCGCCTTGCACGAAGAAAAGGACGAAAAAATCCGCATTTTGAAAACAAAATTTTACAATTATCCGTTTTTTGCCGCATTAACGATCTCGTATGCGTGCTTAAGCTCCTCGGGAGAAAGCGGCACCGTTTGCGCCAAGGGATAATGGAGACCCATTTTTTTATACTTCTCGATTCCCATCGAATGATAGGACAAAAGCTCCACGCTTTCGACGCATTTCTTCCCTCTCACAAGGCGGCCGAGGGCGGTGAGCTGCGCCTCATCATAGGTGATACCCGGCACGACGACGTGGCGAATCCGCGTTGGCTGTCCTCTGCGTTCAAGATAATCGAAAAAGGCGAGAATGCTTTCGTTTGAATGCCCCGTCAGCCTCCGATGCTCCTCGGGATCGGTATGCTTGATATCCAGCATTACGAGATCGGTATAGCGAAGAAGCTCGTCGTATGCCTCGTCCTCCTTGAAGAGGATGCCCGCCGTATCCAGACAGGTATGGATCCCGCGCGACTTGGCAATGCGGAAAAGCTCTGTGAGAAAGGGCAGCTGCATCGTTGGCTCGCCGCCCGTGGCGGTCAGTCCGCCCGTTTTATAAAACGCGAGGTTTCTGTTCATCATTGCGACGATCTCCTCGGCGCTCATATACGAGCCGCCCATCTGCCATGTATCGGGATTATGGCAATAAAGACAGCGCATCGGGCATCCGCTGAAGAAAACGACGAAGCGGATTCCCGGCCCGTCCACCGTGCCGAAGCTTTCAAAGGAATGGATATAGCCCTTCACGCCCGCACTCTCCTTTCTCACATTTTTAGGGCAAAAAGCCGCTCGCGAGAGAATAAAAGTTCTCGCAAAACGGCTTTCTCTTATTTTTTGAAGAATCTTTGCGCACCGCAAGCAAGGCGGGCGCTTCGCATTTTAAAGGTGCTCGTGGAAGGTTCTGGAAATTACCTCATCCTGCTGCTCCTTCGTGAGCTTCACGAAGTTCACCGCATAGCCGGATACGCGCACCGTCAGCTGAGGATAAAGCTCGGGATGCTTCTGCGCATCGAGGAGCGTTTCTCTGTCGAATACATTGACATTGAGGTGCTGGCCGTTTTTCATCGTGTATCCATCGAGGAGGGCAACGAGGTTGTCCACCGCGGCCTCCTTGGTTTTGCCAAGCGAGCCGGGGGTGATGGAGAAGGTATTCGAAATACCGTCCTGCGCATCCTCAAAGCGGAGCTTTGCCACCGAGGAGAGCGAGGCAACGGCACCGTGCGTATCTCTGCCGTGCATCGGGTTGGCACCGGGAGCAAAGGGCTCGCCGACCTTGCGGCCATCCGGCGTGGATCCCGTATTCTTTCCGTACACCACATTCGAGGTGATCGTGAGAACCGAGGTGGTTGCAATAGACTCACGGTAGGTCGCATTCTGGCGCAGGTAGGTGATAAAGGTATGCAGAACCTCCTCTGCGATGCTATCCACGCGATCGTCATCATTTCCGTACTTGGGGAAATCCTCTTCCGCGATATAATCCACGATAAAGCCCGTTTCGTCTCTGACAACCTTGACCTTACCGTACTTAATAGCGGAAAGCGAGTCTGCAACAACGCTCATGCCCGCAATGCCCGTGGCGAACCAACGGCGCACGTGGCGATCGTGCAGAGCCATCTGAATCTTCTCGTAAGAATACTTGTCGTGCATATAATGGATGATGTTGAGGGTGTTTGCATACACGCCTGCAAGCCACTTCATCATATCACGGTATTTGGACATAACGTCGTCGTAATCCAGATAATCGCCCTCAACCGCCTTAAACTCAGGGCCGACCTGAACGCGCGTCAGCTCGTCCACACCGCCGTTGATCGCATAAAGCAAGCACTTGGCAAGGTTGGCACGGGCGCCGAAGAACTGCATTTCCTTACCGATACGCATCGAGGAAACGCAGCAGGCGATACCGTAATCCTCTCCGTGGAGCGGACGCATCAGATCGTCGTTCTCATACTGGATCGCGGAATGGCGGATAGAAATATCCGCGCAGTATTTTTTAAAGTTTTCGGGAAGGCGAACCGACCAAAGAACCGTCATATTCGGCTCGGGAGAGGAGCCGAGGTTATCCAGCGTATGCAGATAACGGAAGGACATCTTGGTGACAAGATGGCGACCGTCCACACCAACGCCACCGATCGACTCGGTTACCCAAGTGGGGTCGCCTGCGAAGATCTTATTATAATCGGGCGTACGCGCAAATTTCACGAGACGAAGCTTCATCACGAAATGATCCACGAATTCCTGGATCTCTGCCTCGGTATACTTCCCTGCCGCAAGATCGCGCTGGGCATAGATATCGAGGAAGGTGGAGGTGCGGCCAAGGCTCATTGCGGCGCCGTTCTGCTCCTTCACGGCGGCGAGGTATGCAAGGTAGAGATACTGGATTGCTTCCTTGACATCTGCCGCAGGGCGGGAGAGATCAAAGCCGTAAATTCCGCCAAGCACCTTTAGCGCCTTCAGCGCCTTAATCTGCTCGGAAAGCTCCTCGCGGTCACGAATGATGTCGGGGGTCATAATCGAGCCCGTGGATTCCTTCTGCATTTCCTTATCGGCAATCAGAAAATCCACGCCGTACAGAGGAACGCGACGATAGTCACCGATGATACGGCCGCGACCGTAGGCATCGGGAAGTCCCGTGATAATATGGTTGGTGCGGCAAACGCGCATTTCGGGGGTATATGCATCAAAAACGCCGTCGTTATGCGTTTTTCTGTGCGTGGTGAAGAATTCGACGATCTCGGGATCCACCTCGAAGCCGTTATCCTTGCAGGCCTTCATTGCCATACGGATACCGCCGTAGGGCTGCAAGGAGCGCTTGAAGGGCTTGTCCGTCTGGAATCCGACGATGGTCTCCTTGTCCTTATCAAGGTAGCCCGCGCCGTGGGAGGTGATCGTGGAAACCAGATCGGTATCCATATCCAAAGCAGAGCCCTTTTCGCGCTCCGCCTTCGTCAGCTCCATTACCTGCGCCCAAAGCGCCTTGGTATTCTCCGTTGCTCCTGCGAGGAAGGAGGCATCTCCATCATACGGAGCATAGTTTTTCTGAATGAACTCGTCAACGTTGACTTCGCTTTGCCAAGAGCCCTCAACAAAGCCGTTCCATTGCTCTTTCATCTTCTGCTCAACTCTCTTTCTGCATAATCGGTTCTC
>JAZTWU010000143.1:0-1395 GCA_045636085.1 Eubacteriales bacterium | reverse complement strand
TTATAGATATTCGAATACAGGAGCGGAAATTCGTCCCCCTCCCCGTAATACTCCGTGCCGAAAAACACGGCGTTGCTGTGCGGCGTGAGGATGTCGCTTTTATCCAGCGCGAAGGCGGCAAAGGGCAAAAGCTCCTCCCCCTCCTTCATCGCAGAAAGATCGAAGGCCGCGCCGTTTCCAAGATGGTCGAAGCGGAAAAGAATGCCGTTATAAATCGCGCCGTCCTGCCCGCCGCCGATTTTTCCGATTCTGCGAATTTTCATTTTTTCTCTCCCTTATTCCTCGAAAACGCCGTAGGACTTCAGCATCCATTCGGCGGTTTCGTACATCATTTTTTCCATATGCCTTTGCATAAAGAGCTGCGGCTCGCGCAGCTTGCTTTCCTTTTCAAAGCGGCGGCGATCGCCCTGCCAATAATCGTAGGAGCGCAGGCTGCTCATGCATTCAAGGGTAAACGTGCCGGAAAATCCCACGTCGATCAGGGCCGAGATCACCTCATCGTGATTCATCGTGCCGAAAAAGGGCACAAGATGCTCGTCGCCGCCGCCGCGATTGTCGTTATAATGAATGGCGGCAAGGCCTTCTCCGAGCGCTAAAATCTCGTCATACTGCGCGCCCTCGCAGTTGGCGTGCCCCGTATCCCAGCAGCCGCCGAAGAGGGGATGATCCACGAAGTCGATAAATTCCTTCATATCCTTGCCCGTATTGATATAATACGCGCCGCCCTTCCCGTATTCGCCGCCCATATTCTTCGCCGTTGAGTTTTCGCAAAGCACCCTCACGCCGCATTTTTCCGCCATCGGGAAAAGCTTTTCGTAAAACGCCTTGTTTGCTAAAAACCATTCGTCCTTATTAAGATTTTTGTCAACGCCCGCGTGCGAAACCGTGCAGGGAATGCCAAGCACCTCGCACACCTCGATGGAGCGCAGCGTGGCACGCATAAGAAAATCCAGGTGCGCCTCGTCCTTCGTGAGCGGATTGCCGCCCTGCGAATGCGCCTGCACGAATCTCATTCCGAGCGAATCGGCAAGAGCGCGAAGCTTCTGCGCCTCCTCGCGCCAGCCCTCTCCCATCAGGGGCGATTGCTCCGTGAAGTGATACATATCAAGGTCGATATAGCGAAAGCCCGCGGCATAAAGCTCGCGGATTCTTTCCTCGTCCGTTTTGCAATGCAGATAAAAATCTCCCGTGGAGGTTGCGATCTTCATTATTTTATTCCCCACTCTCTATAAAAGAAATATTTTTCACGAATTCGTTTTTCTCGGTTTGCTTTTCAAACAAGCGGCGGCCGATCGGCTCGCCGTTCCAGCAAACGGCGCGCAGCGTTATATTCTCGCAGGCGCTTTTTTCATTCTCGCCGTGGAAGCGGAAAACGGGCTTTTGCACGCCGTAGAG
>JAZTWU010000142.1:0-18971 GCA_045636085.1 Eubacteriales bacterium | reverse complement strand
CGGTTATCCCTAAATGCGACAGCCCCTTGTGTATGATCAAGAATTTTCGGAGGGATTCGCTTCCCTCTTTTTTTATTTTTCCTTGCGGCGTACGCGATAAATCAGAATCCGCACTCGCGCTGAAAATCGGCAAGCGCCCTGACATATCCCTCCTGATCCACAGGGAAGGCAAGCCCGTGCCCCGCGCCGTGAATCACCCGAAAGCTCTTTTGCGATGCGCAAGCCTCATAAAGCGCCGCACTCATCTCGCAGGGAACGAAATCATCCGTATCTCCGTGAATGAAGATCATAGGCACCTTGCATTTTTTCACGGCCGCAAGCGGCGTTGTCTCTTCAAGATCAAAGTGCCCGAAGATATAGCCGCCGAGCCGCACGAAGGGATAAAGAAGATTTGCGGGAAGCTTCATTTCGCGGATCACCTTTTTGATGATGTCGCGCGCTGTGCTGAAGCCGCAATCGGCCAAAACGCAAACCACGTTTTCGGGAAGATCCTCCTCGCCCGCCGCCATCATCACCGTTGCCGCGCCCATCGAAATGCCCGTGAGAACGATCTTTGTCTCGGCTCCGAATCTTTGCGAAACGAATTTCGCCCATTCCACGCAGTCGCGCCGCTCCTTGATGCCAAAGGTGACAACGCTGCCGTCGCTGCGCCCCGCACCGCGCTGATCCACAAGGATCGCGCTTCTTCCCAGCGCAAAGCAACGCTCAACGCCGCCGCTGAGATCCCTCTCGGAATAGCCGCCGTAGCCGTGAAACAGTATCTCGACGATCGCACCCTTATGGTGCTCGTAATATTTTCCGCGCAGGGTCAGCCCGTCGGGGGTCTGCATCTCGATATCCTCCCGGGGCATCGAGCGGATCATTTTCGTCCATCGGGTCATATCCTCGTGGAAGGGCTCGTAGATCTCCCCTTCGGGAAAATCGTATTCATCGGGGCCGGGCAGATGCCTTTTTTTTGAATAAAACACGCGGCGGTAGCAAATATACGAGGTGAGAAGCACTAGTAGTGCCAAAAGAAGCAGAACGCCGCCAAGCACAAAAGCAATCTCTTTCATTTTTCACCGTACTCTCTATGGATCTGAATCCAAGTGTCTTTTTGGAGGCATCGCTCACCCTGCAACCTGCGAGGGGCGCAGAACGGCAAACTGCTCGTAGGAAAAGAGCGAAGCAAGATAATGATCCTGCACGAATCTGCTCGAGGAGGATTTCCATTGCTCCGAGCCGTTTTGCTTTACGGAGCAGGTGAGGGATACGGAATCCACGGCCGCAAGCTCTCCGTTTCCGAGATAGATCAGCACGCGATAGTTACCCAGCCACTCACAGAAGATCACATCGCCCACCGAAAGATGATGCGCATACACCGTGCGCACGGTGTCATTTTTGCCCGAAAGATCCGCGCTGTAAAGCTCGGAGCCGCCGTAGAGATGCGGCGCGACCGCCGCGATATATTCGCCGCTCTTATCGAGCGTTTTTGCGGAGGCCGTCGGCGCAAAGAGAGCCGCCTCCATCTGCAAGGCATCCTTGCCGTCAAATGGATCAAAGCCCAGCGCCTCGGTATATGCGGCGCGCACAAGCTCCATAGGATCGGAAAATTCCGCACCGCTCTCAGCATAGGCTCTTGCGGCCGCCGCAACGGCGGAAAGCTCGGCCGCCGTATAGCCCGCAACGGTGTTTTCGATCGCCTTCATTTTCAGGCCGCCGATCGCCGTTTCGTTGCAAAGCACCGTGCCCGCGCCAAGATTTTGCCCTACCTTAACAGTGTATGTCAGCACGACGGTTTCGTGCGCCCCGATACTGAATTTTCCCGTCAGAACGCCGTCCGTCTCCGTCAGCGGAATACTGCTCTCTAAAAGCGTCACGCCATCGGGCAGGCGCTCCGTGAAGGAAAGATCGTGATAGATATTCGATGCGTGATTCTTCACCGTGACCGTATAGGTGATCGAATCGCCGCGATGCACGGCGCTATTGATGCCGGCGCTCGTGATTTTATCAAAGGAAAGACCTGCCATTGCCATTCTCTTCTCACCCTGCTCGGTGAGAACGGACGCAACGCCCTCCCTCTCCAAGGGACGGATAATGGAAAAATTGTAAATAATAGTAGACCTATCGCCAAACAAATTGCGGCTGTTTGTTCCGATGGCAAGCACGGCGTCTGCCGATATCCATTGCACGGTTCCGTTATAATATTCCTCTCTCGTTGCGCGATCCTTCGCGGCCTCGGGATTTTCCTTATAAAGAAGCGTGCCCGAATCGTTCCAGCTTGTTCCCGAGCTGTGGGTGAACATTCCGTCGCCCATATAAATCAGCGCGTGTCCCGAAAGGTTGCTTTCGGAATAATCCGCCCCATATTTCTTCGATCCTCTGCGGTAAACCAGAACGTCACCCGGCATAAGAGTCTCTCGCACCGCATCGAGAAGCGCCCTTTGCGCCTCCTCCGTTTTATAATCGAGCGTTTCGTAATAGCCGATCACATCTGCGGCCGTGCCGTAATTTTCCTTTGCGTATTTTGCGTAGTTTTTCGTATTCTGCGATCCGTAGGAATCGGGGATCACCTTCACGCCGTAGGTGTTATAATAAATGCTCGTCACATAGGAGGAGCAATCCAAGAAAACATAGGACTGCGCCGTAGCCTGCTCGGGCGTTGCCAGCACCATACGGCGGCCGTTTAACTGATCGTATTCCAGAAGTCCGCCCTTGCGCAGGTAAGCAAGCGCCATTTCATAGAGCGCATCCTGCGGCGTATGTATCTCGATCGTATCCGAAACGGGGCAAAGCCAATCCTCATCCAGCACCGTCAGATAAAATCCCTTGTCACTCGCCCCCGTATAAACGGCAACGATATCCACCTCCTGCAAGCGCCCAAGGCTCACGGCGGAGGAAACGGTCGTCCATTCCTCGGCGAAATATTCATCCCAGGCATCCCCGATATTGGCCAAAAGCGCATTCTCCTTGAAGATCACCGCGCGCTTACCGTCGGGCAGAAGAGCGCTCTCCTTGTCTGCCAGGCCGTTCATATGCGGGCGGAATTCTCCGACGGTTGCATAAAGATATGCGCCGCCGCGGATGCGGACATAGGTATAGGCCTCAAGCTTCTCCATATCGAAAAACGCCTTGAAATCCTCGTGGCTATCGAGCGTAACCACCGTTTCGGGCGCATAGGCAACGGAATGATTCTTTGAAACGACCGTGGAGGAAAGCGTACCGTTTCTCTCCGAGAAAACGAGACAGCGCCGATTCTGCGAATCCGTCTTCTGCGCATTATAGATCTCATCCTTCACGGTGGCATAAAGGCGAACGAGATCCCCCTTCTCATAGCCGACCTGCGGCCACGATCCGTAGCTTGCGGGCAAGCCGCGCACGGCAATCAGCACATCCCCCTCGGTATCGCGAAGCAGAATCTCCCTGCCGCTCGAGCCCGAGCTCTCCGCAACGCCGGCGAAATAGCCCTCCACGAGAACGAGCGAGCCTCTCGGCGCAAAGCTATGCGCAAGCGAAACGGAAATCGGCTCGGCGCAAAGTGCCTCGGCATTCACCTTATGGGCGCAGACCGTGCAGGTATAAACGGTTTTTCCGTTTTCCTGCGTGCCCATATCCATCGTGTGCACCGCATAATCCGAAATCTCCTCCTCGTGGCCGCAGGAGGATGCGTGCCAATGGTAATATGCATCGGAGGAATAGGTCTCCTCATAGCTGTGCTCGTGCGCGCAGGCGCAAAGCAGAACCAAAGCCAAAAGCATCAGCGACAAAAGCAAATAAAACTTTTTCATTTCTTTTTCTCCGGTTTTTCTTGATGCTTCCATTATATCACGGCGCGCGCGCGTTTTCAATAGCGGTTTATTTGGAAATCCGAGAAAAAAAGCAAGCGGCGCTTGCGCATCGAAAAAACCAAGTCGCTTTTTTCGCTTTTTTTGTTGACTTTATGCATTGACATACACCGCCACTTCGACTATAATGGAAATATCTTGAAAGGCCCGAAGGACGGGCAGGAGAAGTGGTATGATCTACGATATTACGAAATACGGCGCGACGGCAGACGGCGCGCTTTGCACCGAAAAGATCCAGGCGGCGATCGACGCGGCGTTTTTGGCAGGCGGCGGCGAGGTCACCGTGCCCGAGGGTCGCTTTCTGACGGGCGGACTCCGCCTGCGCTCGAACGTGACGCTCCATCTTCTGAAAAACGCCGTTTTGCTCGGAAGCACCGATCCCGAGGATTATTGCACCTTCCTTTCGGATCGCATCGAGCCGATCAGCGAGGAGGAAAAAGCAGCCTATGCCCCCAACGTGGCCGCCGTGCCCCGGACGGGCACCTCCGCCTATCCCTATTCTCGCTGGAATAACGGCCTGATCCGCGCCATAAATGCTGAAAATATCGCCATCATCGGCGAGGAGGGATCCGAGATCAACGGGCAAAATTGCTACGACCCGCAGGGCGAGGAAAAATACCGCGGCCCGCACGCGATCAATATGTGGTTTTGCAAGAACATTCACTTAGAGGGCTACACCGTGCGCGACAGCGCCAACTGGGCGCACGCCATTCATAATAGTGAAAGCATCACCGCCCGCCGCCTCACCGTTCTCGGCGGACACGACGGCTTTGATGTGCGCACCTGCGACAATGTTTTGATCGAGGATTCCCGATTCCTCACGGGAGATGACGGACTTGCGGGCTTCGATTGCCACGATGTGCTCGTCCGCAACTGCTACTACGAAAGCTCCTGCAGCGTTTTCCGCTTCGGTGGCACGCGCGTGCGCATTGAAAACTGCGAGAGCCGCCCCTCCTCGGTTTACGCCTTCCGAGGCTCGCTTTCGGACGAGGAAAAGAAAAACCGCGTGCAGGCCGAGATCGGCAAGCACCGCGATCTGAATAAATCCATCTTCCTTTATTACTGCGATATGCGCGCCGTGATCCGCGAGACCCCCGGCGACATTCTCATCAAAAACTGCCGCTTCGGCAGGGTGCAGAAGATCCTGCATCTGCCCTTCGGCCATATCTGGACCTGCAACCGCTCGCTCGATAACATCACCTTCGAGGACTGCGCCTTTGAAGAAATTCTTGAGCCGATCCGCACGGATTCGCCCGAAAATGAGCCGCTCTCGGTTACGATGAAAAACTGCACCGTGACGGCAAGGGAGGGTGCCGATGGCAACCCCTTTGCCGAGGGAAAGAGCCTCCGCTCCATCACTCTTGAGAATGTGAGGGCCGAGGGCTTCGACATCTGCGACATCCGCTATGAGCCCGCGCCCGAAATCATCATCCGCTGAAAAATTCAAAAAATGAAAATGAGATTTTACAAAAATCGCAAAAAGCGACCGTAAAATCTCATTTTTTCTTTATGCGTTTATCTTTTCAAAAACGAAGGTCTTGCAGTTGTTTTTATGCAGATTTTCGATCAGAATGCCGTCGTGCAAGAGATCGGCACCCGAAAGGGTTTCGCCGCCCGAAAGATAGGCAAAATCCTTATCCGCCTTGGGATAGATCCTTATATCGGCGGCGTATGCATTTTCGCAAAAGACCTGCAAAACGATTTTTTTATACCCCTCGTCGAAATATTCGATCGCGGTGATGCCGAATCCCTCAGCCAAAATATGCGCCGAAGCACCGATAAAGAACGTCCGATCCTTCTTATACTGCGCGATCATTTTGCGATAGCGCTCCTTATATTCCTCGGGAAATCCCGCAAGATCGCAGGAAAAGCACATCGGGCCGCCCGTAAGGAATCCCTCCGTATAGGTATCGTTCACGCCGACAACATAGTCCCAGAGCGCATTGGAGCATTGGATCATTTTGCCGACGGGCTCGCCGCCGCACACGGGGAAGCTCTCGCAGTATTTTTCCACGCACCATCGCTCGATCAGCGCGGGCGGCAGGCGCTTGGCCGTATCCTTAACGATGCGCAAGCCCTCCACGGGCTCCTGATCATCCGAAAGCCAGAAGCTATCGAAAAGCCTGCCCTGCATAAGCTCCATACGGTAGCCGCCGGAGGCGCAGTTCGTGATATAAAGGTCGGGATAGCGCTCACGCAGGCGCAAAATAAAGCGCTCCTGCCCCTTGAAATAGCGATAATACGCGCCGCCCGTGGGATCGGCGGGAAGGTTTTCATTGAAATCGAACTTCACCCAGCCGAGATGATAGCGATCGATCACGGCGCTGACCGCGCCGAGGATATAATCCACCGCCTCGGGCTTGGCAAAATCCAGGAAGGTGCCGTATTTTCCCTCAAAGAAAAGCTCCGGATGCTCAGCATAGGCGCGGCTTTGCTTACCGGCGCGCTCCGGCTCAAACCAAAGGCCGAAGATCATACCGAGCTCGCGCACACGCGCCGAGAGCTCGGAAAGCCTGCCCGCAGGGCCGCTTTTCGGGTTTTCCTCCCAATCGCCGACCGCTTCAAACCAATTGAGCGTTCCGTCGCCATACCAGCCCGCATCCACCATAAAGGCCTCAATGCCGAGATCTGCCGCCGCCTCGGCCTGGCGGATATGACCGTCGATATCCACCTTTCCGTAGGCATAGAGCCAATCGTTATAAAGCACGGGCATTTTTCTTCGCGGATAGTGGCGGTGAAAATAAGCGTGCAGACGGTAGGCATCAAAATCAATATCGCTCTCCGCCTTATAGAAAATGACCTCGGGCATCTCGATTTTTTCCTTCGGGAAGACCTTCAGCGAAAGCGCGGTATCCGAAAATCCCGCCTCCACCACGATATGATCCTTCTCTCCGCCGCTGATTCTTTTGGCCGCCATGCTCCATTGCGCATTCGGCAGAAGATGAAAGACAGTATTTTTTCCCGTGAAAAGATTTTTGAGCCCCAGAATCGGCGTCACATTCTGGCAGGTGCGGATACCGCCCGACGCGACGCGCACCTCCGTGATCAGCCGCTGGCGGCCGCCCGTGCTCTCGTGCATCCAGCCGTTTGCCTGCGTATAAGCCTCGTATTCGCAGCCGTCCATACGAAAGCGCGCCGTCAATGCACGTATATCCAGCACCGCATCCGAAAGATTTTCAAGATAGCCTCGGCGCACGAGCACCCCATCCTCCGAGGAAAACTCCGCGGCGAGGCGGACTTTTTCATTCGTATGGGTATAAATCACCTTGCCGCCGACCTCGGTGCGCGTATAGGCGGCGTCGCCGTCGATCACGCCAAAATCCCCCGCGGCAAAGAAAAGCCCCGAGGCGCCGAGCACGCCTCTTTCGTCCACGTAATTTTCAATCCTCATTTTTCCCTGCTCCAATCGTGATTTTTCTCATATAAGGAAGCGCGCCGTCCTCTCGCACGAGCTCCATAGCAAAATCAAAGGCGTCCGCTTTCAAGCACATATAGAAATCCTGCGTCGGGAAGGCCTCGCTCTGCGCGGGATCAAAAAACTTCGCACCCGAGGTGCGCCGAAGCAGATCCTCTGCACCCGCAAGCGAAATGGGATCGCCCTCGATCAGACTCTTAAGGTAGGCCGCGCAAAGGTCGTCCTCCTCCGTGGGCTCTTTGCCTGCAAGCCCCATGGCGACGAGGGAAACCTCCGCCGCGCCGCTTTCTTTGATATATTCGGCCGTTGCCGCCGCATTGACGAGCGCACCGCCGAAAATGCGATCCGCCCCCTTGGCGCCCTCAAGCCCCTGCGTGCCTGCGCTCGTGGTGTGCACCACGGTTTTTCCCATCACTTCGATTTTTTCAAGCTGGGAGGGAGAATTGCCCGCATCGAAGCCCTCCATCTTTTTTCCGCCCCTCTCGCCGACGAGAAGATATTCGGGATGCTCGGCCTTCAGCTGATAGGCAAGCGCCGCATCCGCCACGGGAATCACGCGCTCAGCACCCCTCGCAAAAAGATAGGCCTCCACGGAAAATGCGCGGAATACGTCGATCACAACGGCGATCCCACCAGCCTTTTTTGCACCCTCCAAGAGTCGAAGGATTTGTATATTCATCCTTTAAATACCCCCTCAAGATAGGTAAGGCAGGCAAAATTATGCCTCGCAAAGCTTAAAAGAAAATCCTTATCAAGGAATTGGCAATGCGTTTCCAGCGTCAGCGCGCCCTCATAGCCCGTGCGCTTCAGCGCCCCCATCACCTTATCCCATTCAATGTCGCCGCAGTCGGGCGGCAGATGGCGATCCCCATAGCCGAAGTTGTTATGCACGTGGGTGCACCTAATGCGGCTTCCCATCATTTCGATGGCGCGCGCCTGATCGGATGCGCTTAAATTTGCGTGTCCGAAATCCCAGCAGGCAACGAGATTTGGATCGTCAAAGGCATCCACGAGCTCCATATGATCCTCTACGTTTGCGCTGTAAAAATAGAAAAGCTTGCCCGCTCTTGGGAAGATCGGAAGGTTTTCGACGGCGATCTGCGTTCCGTTTTTCACGGCGCATTCAAGAAGCCCGCCGATCCAATGCAAATTGTCCTTGAGCGAGGTTCTCGAGCCGTAGGCGGTGGCCGAAGTGGACGTGCGCGGATGGATCACGTGATATTTCGCGCCGAGCGCCGCACCCGAAATGATGGATTGGCGAATGGCAAATTCCATCTCGGGAAGAAGGATCTCGGAGGAAAGGAAAAGATCGTAATAGTGCGGATGCGTCTGAATACAGCGCAGTCCCGTTTTTTCAAGAATGCGCGCAATATCCTCCGTGATGCCCTTCCATTCGTCCTCGCTCTTTCCGAGCACCTTCGTATAATTCACGGAGATTGCATCGAAGCCCGCCTTCGCGGCGCATTCGCATTTATATTCAAACCAATCGTCATATCCAATCTGTATTGCCTTCTCCATTTTTATCTCCTATGCAACAAAATGACTATATTTATTTGCTTTTTCGCTTTTTTGCCAACGCCTTCAGCACCTCCACGGCGGGTGCAGGCAGGCGGCCGAGCGGATCCGGGCCGATATTCAAAAGAAGATTGGCTTTTGCCGCGCGGCATTTTTCGAGAATGGCCTCCACCTCGTCCGCGCTCTTATAATCGTCGTCAAAGGCCTTATAGCCCCAGGTATGATTGAGGGTGATCGGTGCTTCAAAAACCTGCTCCGAAGGCCCCTCGGGAAGCTCGTTATCCCCGCAGGAGGAATAATCCCCCATTCCGTTTCCGATGCGGGAGTTGACGAGGCAGTGCCCCTGCAGCTCGCGCACGGTGCGCACGAGATCCTCCGAAAGATCGGGCGGCATATCAATCGGCGTATCAAACCAGATGAGGCAAAGATCTCCATACTGCGTTAAGATCTCCTTCACCTGCGGCTTGATCTTCTTTTCATAGAGAATGCGGTAATCTTTCTTTTCCCGATCGGGGAAATCCCAATCGTTATCCCAGCTCATTCCGAAATTCGAATGATCAAATTCCTTTTTATAGCCGCCGCCGTGCTCCTCGTGCCAATCCAGAAGCTGAGAATAATAAAGTCCAAGGCGCATACCGTGCCTCTTGCAGGCCGCGGCCAGCTCGCCGATCAGGTCTCTTCCGAAGGGCGTTGCATCCACGATATTATAGGGATCCGCCGCCGATCGGTACATCGCAAAGCCATCGTGATGCTTGGAGGTAACGACGATATAGCGCATACCTGCCTCCTTGGCAAGGCGCACCCATTCGTCCGCATCAAAATATATCGGGTTGAAGACCTTTGCAAGCCTTTCATATTCAGCAATCGGGATCTCGTATTTCGACATGATCCATTCCCCGATATAATCCATTCTCTTGCCCTGCCATTCTCCGCCGAGCAGAGAATAAAGGCCGAAATGGATCATCAGGCCAAAGCCCATTTCCCGAAATTTTTCCTTATCCGTCATTTTTCCATTCCTTTCCGTTATTGACACGGGCCGAAAGCCGTGTTATACTATCTGCATCACCATTATAGCATAAAAAATGTGAAAAATGAAGTTCCGTTTTTTAAAAGAATCGTTCCAAAACTGACATAGGAGAAAAAATATGCACACCGCAGAGCTATACGCCTTCGGAAGAAGCACCGCAAACGGCAAATGGTATATCGACAAAAGCCGACTCGTCAACCGCCTGTATTTCGTCAATCGCGGAAGCGCCACCGTGCGCATCGCACAGAGGGATTTCTTCCTCACGGAGGGAAAGCTTTATATTTTGCCCCGCAGCCATAGCTTTTCGCCCTTGGAGGCAAGGGATTTTGACCATACCTATTTTGACTATTACAGTCCCCACATTCTGCCGCCCGATCGGATTCTTTGCGCCGCGCTTTCCGCGCACGGCGCCGTGCATTTTCTGCATTTCGTCAACGCCCTTCTGGAGGGCGGCACGGGCAGCCGCGAGGTGATGCAGCCGCTGCTTGAGGCCTTTCTTTGCCATTGGAGCGCCGTGATGCCGAGCGCATCGATGGGCGTGAGTGCGGCGGTGCTCTCGGCGGTGGAATACATCGACGGGCACCTTGCCACCGTCACCACGCGCGAGCTTGCCGAGCGGGCGCACCTTTGCGAGAGCTATTTCATCCGCCTTTTCCGCGCGGGCATCGGCCTATCGCCCCTGCAATACGTCCGCGCGCGCCGCGTGCTTTATGCAAAGGGACTGCTCTCCTCGGGCAGCTCCGTGGAGGCGGCCGCGGAGGCCTGCGGCTATCTTTCGCCCTCCGCGCTGTATAAGGCGATCCGCGCCGAAACGGGAAGATCCCCCTCCGAAATCGGAAAAGAGCCCCATCTCCGCTTTAAAAATTCTTAATCTCAAATCTCTCGGTGCAGATCGCAGGGAATTCCTGCTTGCCCCAAGGCTTATGCCAAACGAGCGAGCCGTGCAATCTTCCGTCCGGATCGTAAACGCCGTATTGCAGGGCGTTGATCGCGGGGCGGCGGTTGGTGCCGCATTCGAAATTGAGCGACTGCACCAAAACGTTGCATTTTCCCTTCGGCATACCGAAAAGCGCGGTCTGCGCCGTGGAGAGAATGATCGTGTTATGCTGGGCAACGATATGCGTGAAAACCGAAAGATGCGAGCAATCGTGGAAGGTCAGGCCCTCCTCGCAGTTATGAATATAAAGATAATCTGCCACGACGTGCTCACCCGCCACGATGCCGTAGCGGAAGCCCTGCACCGCCACATTGCGGAGCACATTGTTATCGTTCTGATCTCCCGAAAGCACGAGACCCGCCGTGTGGCAGGGATTTTTCTGCAGCTCCTTATTCTCCTCCGTGTCTCCCACCTGATCTCCAAGGCAGAATTGGCAATCCGAGATATGCACGCGCGAGCAGTTCTGCAAATTCACCGCGCTCTGCGTCGGGTACATTTTTTCGTGATCGAGCGGCACGCGGAATTCAAGATTTGCAATCGAGATCTGCGAATGCGAAAAGCGCCCCTTGCAGACCGTTCCCTCCGGGCATGCAAGGATCGCATAGGGGCGCGCCTCGGCCTCGTGCACCTCGGGGGCTTGCCAATCCGAGAAAATGCGGGTATTGTCCGTGCGCATCGTGCCGAATCTCGTTTGGATCACCGCGCCGCCCTGCGCCTCGTTTTTCAGCGTGAGCTGATAGGAGTTGAGAAGACGGCAGGGCATTTCGCCCTCAAGATAAATGTTTGCACTTCCCGCAGGGATATAAAGCTGGGCGCGCAGGGGCATTCCGTCCATCTCCTCAATTGCGGGAGAGGCAATGCGGTATCCACCCCTCGTATACGGAAAAAGGATTCTTCCGCCGCCGCGCTCTGCGCAGTAATTGATCGCCGCCTGTATCGCCGCAGTATCGTCCGTGATACCGTCTCCCTTAGCACCGAAATCAAAAACATTAATTCCAAAGCTGCTCATTTTCTTCTCCAATCTGCTATATTGCAAATAGCTTTCGTCTTTTTTAGATATCTGCCGTAAAAAGATTGCCGTGCGCATCGCTATAATAGCAAACGCCGTCCAAAAAATCGATCATCTCGGGCTCGTTTCTATATCCCATTCCCCAAAGATCGATATAGGCCGTCTGCGCGCGTTTTTCAAGATCCACGATGCGGATCGCGGGGCGGTTTTCCTCGCTTGTAAATCCCTCCGTGGAATAAATTTTCCCGTCGTGCGCAATGCCGCCCTGAATGAAATAATGATAAGGGCAATCAAAGAAATCGAGAATGTCTTCCTCTCCGAGCGTCACCCTCGGAACGCCGTAGGTCGGATCGATCTCGCCTGCCGTGGGCGCGGGGATATTGAATTTGAAATAGCGCGTGCCCTTCTCCGCATTCCGCATCACATAGGCATAATAAGCATTCGTTTTTCTGTCAATCAGGAAGTTTCCGTAGGGGCGCTTGCCGTGCGCCTGCTCGGTTGCGCGCCATAGCGCCGTATTTTCAACGAAGCCGATTCCGATCATCTGCACAAGCACGGTCTTGAAGCTCTCGCCATCGCGCAAAAGGCGGTAAACGAGGCAAACGCCGTACAGCGGATCCGGCGCATCCGCATAATTGTTATAGATATTGGAATACAGGAGCGGAAATTCATCCCCCTCTTCATAAAAATGCGTTCCGAAAAAGACCGCGTTGCTATGCGGCGCAAGAATATCGCATTTGTCTAAGCAGAAGGTGGCAAAGGGCTCGGTTTTCTCCCCCTCCCGCACGGCCGAAAGATCAAAGGCCGCGCCGTTTCCGAGATGATCAAAGCGGAAGGCGATCCCCTTATAGATCGCGCCGTCCTGCCCGCCGCCGATTTTTCCTATATTGCGAATTTCCATCCTTTTCTCCTTTTGCGCTTCGCGCATCCTTATTTTTCCAAAAGACCGTAGGAGGAAAGCATCCATTCGGCCGTTTCATACATCATTTTTTCCATATGCCTCTGCATAAAAAGCTGCGGCTCGCGCAGGCGATCCTCCCCATCGAAGCGGCGGCGACCCCCCTGCCAATAATCATAGGAGCGCAGACTACTCATAGATTCCAGCGTGAAGCTCCCTTGAAAGCCCACATCGATCAAGGCGCGCATCACCTCGTCGTGATTCATCGTGCCGAGGAAGGGCGCGATATGCTCGTCTCCCGTGCCGCGATTGTCATTATAATGAATGGCGTGGAGGCTATCTCCCAGCGCAAGGATTTCCTCGTACTGCGAGCCCTCGCAGTTGGCGTGTCCCGTATCCCAACAGCCGCCGAAGAGCGGGTGATCCACGAAGTCGATAAATTCGCGCATATCCTTGCCCGTGTTGATATAATATGCGCCGCCCTTTCCGAAAACACCGCCCATATTCTTCGCCGTCGAATTTTCGCAAAGCACCTTCACGCCGCATTTCTCCGCCGTGGGAAAAAGCTTCTCATAAAAGGCCTTGTTTTTTGAAAACCATTCTTCCTTCGTCAGAGCCTTGTCCACGCCCGCATGCACGACCGTGCAGGGAATGCCCAGCACCGCGCAGATTTCAATGGAGCGAATGGTTGCGCGCAAGAGAAAATCCACCTTGCCCTTATCCTGCGAAAGCGCATTGCCACCCTGCGAATGCGCCTGCACGAATTTCATTCCCAGCGTATCCGCAAGTGCGCGCAGTCGCATTGCCTGCTCCCGCCAGCCATCTCCCATATAGGGCGAATCCTCCGTAAAGGAATACATACTGAGATCTATATAGCGAAAGCCCGCACGGTGCAGTTCGCGGATCTTTTCCTCATCGTTTTTGCAAAAACGGTCAAAATCTCCTGTGCTGGTTGCGATAATCATACCGTTTCCTCCAAAAATTTCAAGTGCTTCACGAAAGCGTTCTTCTCGGTTTGCTTTTCAAAAAGTGCCGCCGAAATCGGCTCTCCGTTCCAGAGAATGCGGCGAAGGCGAATATCCTCGCAGGAGCTTTTCTCATTTTCGCCGCGGAAATAGAAGACGGGCTTCTGCACGCCGTACAGCGAAAGGCCGTCCACCAAAACATCAGAGATCGAGCCGAGCTCCTCCTCTGTTTTTATCATCGAATATTCGAAATGGCGGCAGACCTCAAAGGAAACCAGCGTCCCTGCCCAATCGGGATCATAGCGATCCTCATATGCTTCGCCGTCCGCGCGCTGAATGGCAGGCTTATTCATGTAATCATCGTATTCCACGGTGATGTCCTTAAAGACCACCCCGTGAATTTTCGCGTTGTCCACGAGCCAGACGGTAACGGCCTTTCCCATCGTGTGAATTAACCTGCAATCCTCAAAGGTAACCCCCGTGATCTCCCTTGCATAGGTTTCCGTGCCGACCTGCAGATTTTTTCCCCAATCATTGAAAACAACGCAGTTTCGGATCAGAACATCGCGGCATTCAAAGCAGAGATCTCCCTTTTCGAGAAGATCCTCTCCCGTTTTCGGATCAAAGAAGCGGCCGTATTCATAGTATGCAAAGCCGCGCACGCAGATCGTATCGTCATAGGTGCGAAGAAAGCTATCGGTGAGCGAGGCATGGCGGCAGTTGGCAAAATGCACGCCATCCGTATTGAAACGCCAGCACCCGATGATCTTGATATTGCTGATATGGATATTCTCGCAACCGACCGCATCGATATTATAAAGAAGCGAATCCCGCATGGTGATGCCGTCAATCTGCACGCCGTCGCACCCCACGAGGTTCACGGCAAAGGCACGGAAGGCATTGTCCACCGCGCGCCGCCCCTCGGTGTTTTCATTGGTTTGGTAATGAATGATCTCTTTATTTTTTCCGTTATCGAGAATGCCGCGGCCGAGAATGGAAATGTTCTTCTTTTTATAGGCATAAACCGTGGCGTACACGACCGCTCCCTCGTCAATAAAGAGGGTTTGCCCGTCCTCAAGATAAAGATCGCCAACCTCATGCACGCCGCGCCCGAAATACAAAACCGAGGGCGCATTCCGATCCACGCCGTACCTCGAAACGGGATCGATAAAAACGTGGAGCGCGCGATTTCTTCCGTATGGCTCAACGGTGAACTGCGCCGTGCCCGAAACGCGCATGCAAATCTCGCCGCTTTGCTTGATTACGGCGTTTGCCCCGTACGAACGGGGGCGAATGCGAACGCTTGCCGATGGAATGCGCGGACGAATGCAAAGCTCAATCTCCTCATCTGCTTCCATAGAAAGAAAATTGACAAGCTCGGTCTGCTCGATCTGCCGCTGATGCCCGGGCCAGCGGCGGTTAAAGGGAACGGCGGAAACGCGCGCCGTATTCAGCTCCGCCTTCTCGCCGTTGATAAAAACCTCATAATCCTCGCAAACGGCCCCCGTTTTCGTTACGGGATACACCCGATAGCTCATAAAAACCCCCTCGCGCATAGCGCGTATACTTTTAAATCAGTATAGCACAGCGCGAAGGGGTTGTCAATCCAAAAAGCGAATTAACCGAGAAGCAAAATCGGGATATAAAGCGGATTCGGTCTTCCCTCCGCCTCGATCTCCAAAACGATCCGATTTTTCGGAAGAACGCGCTCGCCTGCACGGATAACGAACTGCGCGCGGGTGATGCCGTCGTCGTGGAAATTGCGGTTTTTGCGGAAGGCGGTTTGCTTTCCCTCTGCAGTGAAGCCCTCGGGCAGCCACCAGCGGAAGCTGAAATTCAGAAGAATATCCCCAAGCGTCGGCTTGGTCGTGATCGCAAGCGAAAGACCGATCTCCTCCCCGGGCGCAATATCGGGCAGGTGCGAGAGCGTCGCGTCCGCGGAAAGCAGAGAGGATTCGTAATGCACGGTGAGGGGATTTTGAACGGCGGCAGAGCAGATGCGCTTGCATTCCGCCAAAAGGATCTGCTCTGCATCCTCGGGAATCTCGCTCTCCCCCTCGGTGAAGGCAACGGGAGCCGAAAGGTCGTGCAGGGCGTGGGGCGCCTCGGAGGTGACGCGCTCGCAAAGCTCGGTGCAGCTCTTAGGGAAGCGAAGCCCCGTGGAGCCGCAGGTCTTATTGAGCGAGATCGTTACGATCTCATCCCCGATATAGGCACTCCAGTCCTCGGGGATCCCCGCCGTGCCGCCGAGAATGCCCAGCGTTGCACCAACGGTTGCACCCGTGCAATCCGCATCGTCACCGCAGTTGATGGCGGTGCACATCGATTTCTTGAAATCGCCCTCGCCCCATAAAAGGCCGATCGCGGCATACGCCACATTCGAGGGCGCCTCCATCCAGCCGTCGCCGATATCGGCGTTTCTCTTCTGCACGGCGTTTCTTGCATCGATGGGATCCATTCCGCTCTCATAGCATTCCAAAACGAAGCGGATGCTGTCTGCCGTGCGGCTCTCTTCGGGGATCGCCGCCAGAGCAAGCGAAAGGCAGCTCTTCAGATCCTTCACGACAAAGGCGGCAGACTGCAACGCCGCAACGAAGGCGGCCGCCACCGTTCCCTCTCCCGCGCCGTGATCCACCTTGGAATCCTCAATCGCATATTTTGCGGCCAAAGCGGGGCATCCGGGCGCAAGGCAGGCCCAGATCTCCGTGCGGATCCAAGCGCCGTTGGAATTTTTCCAGGTGCTTCCGTATTCGCCCGAGATCGGGGGCGGAAGCCCTCTGCGCATATTGTTTTTTCCGATGCCGTATTCATTCCAGTTCGGCACGATCAGATCGATCCAATAGGTGCCGAGCACCTCGGCGTTGATCGCGCGGATGCCGGCGGTTTCCACCGCGTGAAGCCAGACGAGCTGAATATCCAGATCGTCATTCGGCAAGGGCTTGCCGGGCGGCGTGGAAAAGCCCTTGATATCAAAGGTTTCTCTCTTGCATTCATAAGGGCCGCCCATCGTGCCGCCGATATTTTTTCCGATAAAGCAAGCGCGCACACTGTCGCGGTATTGCGAAAAATTCAAGCGAATTCTTTCGTTGCTCATAAAAAATCCCTCCGCTTTTGATACCATAAGTATAGCAAACGCGAAGGGGGAAAGGAATATTCTTTTTTTACTCTCTTGTAAGACTTTTTTACCTGCCACGCCGATACTCTCCCGGCGTTGTTCCGAGATAGCGGGAAAACGCGTGATACAGGCTGTTTTTATCCGAAAAGCCAACCCTCTCGCCGATGGCATCCACGGAAAGATCGCTCTCCGAAAGAAGCGAGATCGCCGCCGTCAGGCGTCGCCGCGTGATGTATTCCGTCAGCGAAACGCCGAATTTTTCCTTGAAAACGCGGGAAAAATAGGAGGGATTATAAAAGCACATCTCGGCCAAGGCCGAAAGCGTGAGGCGCGAATCGAGATTTTCGTCGATATAAGCGCAAAGGCTCTGCCAGATGCCGTGGAGCTCGTTTTTTGCAAGCCCCACCTCGGTTTTGCGGAGCATTTTGATGATCAGATTCGTCAGCGAGTTGCCGACGACGGTTTGCCACGAGGTCTGCTTCTGCTCGTATTCCGCGAGCATCGAAAGGATCAAGGCCTCGATCTCGTCTCTCTCCTTGCCGAAAAATCGGATGCAGCCCGAATCCTGCGCGGAGCGCATCTCGTTGAAGGCCGAGAGGGAAAGCACGGAAAAGGCATTTTCCGCCGTGATCACCGCATCCGCCATCAGCGCGGGCGAAAAAAGAATGTTGATATAGGCATACGCGCCGTCCGAGGAGAAGGTATGCGTGCATCCGTAGTTCATAAAAAGAATGTCGCCGCGGCGGGCGCGATAGCGGCATCCGTCGATCTCGTGCACCATATCTCCCTTGAGCACATAAACGATCTCAATAAATTCGTGCGTATGCACACCGCCGTCCGAAACGGAGGGATTGCCGCCACAGCGAAAAATATGAAAATTCTTGCTGCTTTTCATAAATTCCTCGGTGGTATAAATGCGCATCGTATTCCCTCCCTTCTTTTTCCTTCAGTATAGCATAAAGGGGCGCGCCTTGTCAATCGCGCACCCCTTTTTTCTTCTTTATTTTACATCGAAATATCGGATGCATTCCTCACCCGAAGGAATTCTTTCACCGAAAAGATACGCCTCGATTCCTTCGGCCGCAAGGGCGCAAAGACGGATCCTCTCGCCCTCCCTTTCCCAGCGAAGAGAGATTTTTCCGCGCACGGTGTCGCAATGCCCCTCGGCAAAGGAAAGTGCCTCAAAAAAGTATGGGCGAAGATCCACCCGCACAAAGCCAACCGCAGATGCATCGGGAGAAATGCCGAGCACGGTCTTGATCATCCAGGACATAAAATCCGAATACATATGATGGTTTTTCGAGGTCGTGCCGTCCCAGTATTCGTAAAGCGTGGTGGCACCGTCCTCCACCCAAGCGCGGTAGGAGGGAAATCCGTCGGCGCACAGAATTCTGTAAGCGTATTCCGAAAGTCCCGCGCGGTTCAGCGCAATATAGAGATACCGAAGCCCGACCATACCGCATTCGTGATGAAAATTCTTTTCCTCCACGAGGCAGCGAAGCTGATCGGAAAGCGGCTGGGGCGCATCGTAAAGTCCGAAATAGATCAGCATTGCGACGGCGGTCTGCTTATGGATTCTGCATCGGCCGTCCTCGGCAATATACCGCTCCTTCACCTCGCGCACCCGCATAGCATAAGCGGCCTTCAGCGTCCCCGTATCCTCGCCTGCGCGCTCTGCGGCAAGAAGCGTGATGCCAAGGCACTTGATATAAAGCACGGCGTTAATAAAGCCGCATCCAACCTTTTCCTCCTCCGCGCATGGCGCCGCCCAGTCGTCCAGTCCATAAAGGATATCGCCGTTTTCGTCTCTGCGGCTATCAAAATAGCGAAGGCTCTTTCTGAAATACGGAAGTCCGCGCCGAAGGAGCGAATCGTCGCCCGTATGCAGATAAATGCGATACGGGATTTCAAAAAGCGTTCCCTCCGAAACGGGGCCGTTGCCCCAATGATAGCCCCAAGCAGGAGTGGGCACGATGCCGGGGAGCATTCCCTCCTCGTTTTGCGCATCCAGAATGTCCTGCCACCATTTCGTCAGCACGCCCTCCAAGGCAAAGTCCGTTAGAAACTGATCGGCAGAGGACTGCGAATCGTTCATCCATCCGAGCTTTTCTCTCGTGGGGCAATCCGTCGGCATATAGAAGATATTCGAGAGCGTTGCCCTCTGCCCGAGAAGGAAGAGCGTATTCAGAAGCTCCACCGAGCATCGGAAGGAGGATCGCGCACAAATTTTCTGGTGTACCTCGATCGCCGTGAGCGTTTCCCCCTT
>JAZTWU010000141.1:0-17814 GCA_045636085.1 Eubacteriales bacterium | reverse complement strand
TCCGTCAATTTTCTTGACAAGCACTGCATTTGTGGACACAAAATGCGAAAGGTGGGGAGAACCCCATACCCCCGTACTTAGAAATCCACAACAGAATTTTGAAAAATTAAGGAGGACAATTCAAATGGAAGAAAAGCAAGTACAAGTTAAAGGCGGGCGCAAGCGCAAGAACCTCGTTAAGTTCTATTTGAACGACGAGGAATATCAGAAGCTGTGCGAAAATGTAGCAACCTTCGGGCGTGACAAGAGCAAGTATCTCCGCCTCGTCATTCAATGGATCGCTCCCATTGAACCGCCCTCGGTGGAGGTGAAAGAATTTACTCGTGAGCTAAGACGTTTGGGTGTAAGTATGAATCAGATAGCAGCGAAGGCGCACTCGCTTGGATTTGTGGATGAGCTTGAATACAAACGTACCGCTGACGAGGTGATGAAGGTGCTTGGAGCAATCCAACAAGAGTATGCAAAGAAAGGAGTGAAGGTGTTTGGCAACAACTAAAATTTGGGACGTAAGTGCGCACGTCAGTAAGCTGATTGCTTACGTTGCGAACAAGAACAAAACCACGATGGAATTTGAGAACAAAAATTTTGATGAGTCTGAAAGACTTGCCGCTGAAATTCTTGGTCTGCCCTACGATCATTTTGCAACGGAGGAAAAGAAATTTGTCACGGGAATCAACTGCACACCCGAGAACGCGAACGAGGTGATGCTAACACTCTTGGAGGACACAGACAGTTCAGACATTCAAGCCTACCACGGCTACCAATCCTTTAAGCCCGGCGAGGTTACTCCCGACGTTGCTCACGCTATCGGCGTTCAGCTTGCCAACGAGCTATGGGGCGAGGACTTTCCCGTGGTCGTCGCCACCCATATAGATCGCGGGCACGTACACAATCACTTCTGCCTTTCGGCAACAGGATTTTCTGGTAAGCGCTATCACGATTGCAAGGCGACCTACAAGCTGATGCGCGAAACCTCGGACAGACTTTGCAGGGAGTATGGGTTATCCGTCATCGAGAAGCCGAAGCAACAAGGAGCAAAGCATATTGCAGAGGTTCACGCTGAAAAGAAAGGTATTCCCACGATGCGCGATCAGATACGCGCGGACATTATGGCAATATCAAATTTTGAACTTACCTTGAAAAACTTTTATAAACGTATGCGCGACCTTGGCTACACGTTTGAATATCGAGGGCAGTATCTCCGTGTGAAACCTTTCGGATACAACAAGTTCTTCCGTATGGACAAGCTTGGCGCGGAATATACCGAAGATGCTATTAGGGAGCGGATGGTGAAAAATGCACGTGAATATAGTTGGGTGAAAGTGCAGTATTACAAGCCAACCTTACAGGAGAAGCCCAAAGGACTTCGTGCCCTATATCTTCACTATCTCTACCTGCTCGGTGCGATACCGAAGGTCATTCCTAAAAATCCCGAAGCCTATGCCGCCATTAAGGACGATATTCGCCGCGCCCGTATGTACTCGGAGCAAGCGAAGTTCCTCGGCAAGTACGGACTTGAAACGAAGGACGATCTGATTCAGCACGCGCTGAAGATTGATCCTCAGATTAAGGCACTCTGCAAGGAGCGCCGCGCGCTTTGGAACAAAATCCGTTGGGCGAAAGATCCCGAGCAGGAACAAGCGACACGCGAGAAAATCTTTGAAATCTCTGCCAAGATAAAAACGTTTCGCAAGGAGTTCTCGATGTGCAAGGACGTATATGACCGAAGCGCATCCGTTGAGCGAACTGTGATGCTGATCGAGTTTCCGCAGTTGTTGGAACAAGAAAAACAAAAATCCGCCCCCAAAAAGGACGGACGCGAGGACAGATAAAATCACGGTCTTGAACGTATAAATTTGCTACCGCCCGCGAAAGGCAGTTTTACGGTCTTAACCGAAGAAAAACGGCATTTTTCCGTTTTTGACACCTCAAATCGTATCCCACACCACAAAGGCGTTTTCTGTTGGAAAATCCGCATTTTTCAACGCTCTTGACCGAGCCTTTTTGAGTAAAAAAAGCCTTACTTCAAAAACTTTACGAAAATAGGAGAAAAAAGAATGATAACGAACAAAACCAAAAGTCAAAAACAACCGAAATCTATTTTGATGAAACACCCGCGCCCGTAGTCATACGGACGCACAATACCGCATTGAAGAAACGGGTGCTCGCCTTTGCCGAGAGATTTCCCACGCTCTGTCGGCTGACAGACGATGACGAGCTTGGATGCCTTTCCTTTGAGATTGATAAGAAAAGGTTTGCCTACCGAATTACCGATCCCTACACAGAGGAACGCAAAGCATTGGCAAGAGCCAAGATGAACGAGATCAACAATAAGGAGGACATTGGATGACCGAAAACAAGAGCAGAGAGAAAATTACGGTTATTGATTTACCCGTTACCGCGCTCCGTTCCTTTGAGGAACATCCCTACAAGGTGGTTGACAACGAGGAGATGGCAAGCCTTGTGGATAGCATCTATAACCAAGGCATACTCACGCCCATCACCGTGCACACATTGAATAACGGTGAGTATGAGATCGTATCGGGACACCGCCGTGTGTTTGCCTGCAAAAAGCTTGGCATAGAAAAGATACCTGCATTTGTAAAGGAGCTTAGCCGTGAGGATGCCATTCTTGAAATGGTGGACTCCAACCTTCACCGCGAGCATATCCTACCGAGCGAGAAAGCGAAGGCATACAAGATGAAGATGGATGCGATGAAAAGACAAGGAGAACGGACTGACCTTACTTTGTCGCCAATGGCAACAAAGTCGGCAATCGACAGCGCGGCAGAGATCGGAAGTGCTGCGGGAGAAAGCCGTGACCAAGTGTTCCGCTATATCCGCTTAAATCTCCTTATCCCCGAACTGCTTGATATGGTGGACGAGGGGCGCATCGCCTTCCGCCCCGCCGTAGGGCTTTCGCATTTGCAGGAGCAAGAGCAGTACGATCTGCTGTCGACCATTGAGAGGGAGGCTGCTACACCTTCGCTTAGTCAATCTATTCGTATGAAACGGCTCAGCCAAGAGGACAAGTTGGATATGGACACCATCTTTGATATTATGACCGAGGAAAAGCCTAACCAAAAGGAAACGGTCAAGATACAGAGAGAAAAGCTCGATAAATATTTCGGGCGCGGTGTTTCCGTATCGCAGATAGAAGCCACTATATTAAAGCTCTTGGAGCAAGAACGTATTCGCCAACTCAAAAAGCGCAGCGAGCGCGCGCACAGATGAAAGGAGAGTGCCTATGATAAAGAAAATAGAAATGCCCGACGTTCGCGGTGTTATCATCCGCGAGCCAATCAACATCGATGAGCCTATCATTTTGGATGACCATATTCCTCATCCACCACGCCCGTCGGTAGCAAAGCACAATTTACCCGTGGTCAATTATCCTACGGCACTCAATTTCACGAAGCGTATCGGAACGGTTGATTATGAGGTGAACACTCACTTTGCCGAGGAAGGCAAAAGCACGTTGCTTTCGCAGTTTCGGGATTTGATACTCGCCCAAAAGCTGACCGATGACTTAATGTGACAGAATTGCAAGGATGCGCCGAGCATTGTATAATAAGGCTACCTTACAGCAATGCTCGGCTTTAGGAAAGGAAAAGGTGAAATTATGACAAAACAAGCCGAGAATAATAAAATAACCGCCCTTTACTGCCGTCTGTCGCAGGACGACGGGCGTGAGGGCGAAAGCAACAGTATATCCAATCAAAGAGAGATTTTATCTCAATACGCTCGTGCCAATGGTTTTCACAACACACAATTTTTCGTAGATGATGGTGTTTCGGGTACGACCTTTGAACGTCCCGATTTTCAACGTATGCAGAGAATGATTGAGAATGGCGAAATCGGTACGGTCATTGTAAAAGACCTCAGCCGTTTCGGGCGTAACTACCTTGACGTTGGTAAGTATGTGGAAATCAAATATCCCTCGCTCGGTGTTCGCTTCATAGCCATTCAAGAGAACGTTGACACGATGAAGAATATCGGAACGGAAATGATGCCATTCAATAACATCTTTAATGAATGGTATGCCGCGCAGACGAGTAAAAAGATACGCGCCGTTTGGAAGGCAAAAGCCGAAAAGGGTGAGCGCATAGGATTTATCGCTCCGTATGGATACCAAAAATCCGAAAGCGATCCTAAACAATGGATTGTGGACGAGCCTGCGGCGAAAGTGGTACGGTATATCTTCCAATTATGTATCGAAGGACTTGGTCCTACGCAGATTGCACATCGTTTGGAGGACGAAAAGGTTATTTGCCCCACGGCATATTATATGTCGCTCGGACGAAAGACCTCAAATCCTATGCCGAAACGAGGTGAATACGCTTGGGAAACTGCTACCATCAAGCACATCTTGGCGAACCGACAGTACACGGGATGTACGGTCAATTTCAAAACATCACTCGTAAGTTATAAGGTTCACAAGACGGTTTATAACCCCGAAGAAGAATGGCAAATCATTCCGAACACCCAAGAAGCTGTTATTGATGAAGATACCTTCAACCGCGTTCAAGAACTCCGTGATGGTCGCAGACGAAATACCGCCACGGGCAGAGAGAGTCTGTTTTCAGGTTTGCTCTACTGCGCCGATTGTAAATCCAAGCTTTACTTCTGCGCGGCAAAAAGCATAAAACCGCATCAAGAGTTTCATCGATGCTCCGCCTACAAGGAAAGCCGTGGCGGTTGTACTATCCACTTTATTCGTGAAGTCGTTTTAAGGGAAATGATGCTTGAACTTGTAAAGCGCGTGGCTCTGTTCATTCAGCAATACGAAGCAGTGTTCCTTTATATGTATGCCAAGAAGCATAACATCACCAAGGAAACCAATGTTCGGAATATGAAGGCTACCATTGAAAAGGATAAGCGTAGAATTGCCGAGATCGACACGATGATCGAGCGTTTGTACGAGGACAACGTGCTCGGTAAAATTCCCGATGACCGTTTCTCCAAGATGATGGGTAAATATGAGGCGGAACAAAAAACACTTATAGAAGCGGTTGCAAAGGCAGAACACTCCTTAAAGGTATTCGAGCAGGACAAGGTGGATCTCCGTATATTCCTTGAAACCATTCGTAAGTGTACCGATATTAAGGAGCTAACTTCCGAAATCGTCAATCGACTCATAAGACGAATTGAGGTTCATAATAGCGAGAAGGTTGACGGAAGAAAGAGAGTAAAGCTTGACGTTTACTTTACGGCGGCAGGGCTTATCGACATTCCCGATGAAAACGAACTCCGCGAAATGATGGAAGAAATCCGCAAATCCGCGTAAGAACTAAAAAGCAAGAATACGGCATACCTCTTTCGAGATATACCGTATTCTTGCAAAACTGTCCTTTAGGGTACGACCCTAAATCCTTCGTTTTTTTGTTTGCCAAAAATTTTGGCGAGGGATTAGAATTAAACGGTAAATTCCATACCGTCCTGTGCCAAGGTCACCTCAATCTCGGGAAGCTCTGCCTTTGCCGCAAGTGCGGAGGATAAAAACTTCTCCGAATAATGGTTAAAGCAAAGGCGCTTGAGATTTTTCTTGCCCTTGAAGAGGGGAAGGTAATCGGTGGCGGGGAAGTGCGCAACCTCGCAAACTGCAAAATCCAGAGGCTCGGAGAGCACGCAAACGGGGAAATCGTCCGCAGGGCCGTTATGCGAAAGGTCGCCGCTGAAAAGAATGCGTTTGCCCTCTGCTTCAAAAAGATAAGCATAAGAATTTGCAATGTGCTTTGTTTCAAAGGCGGTGATTTTTGCGATGCCGTCGTCGTAGAGCGCTCCGACCTTCACGGGGCGATAATCAAAATCAAGCCTCGGCGCGCGCAGATTGCACTTGAGCCAGCCATCGATTGCAGACTTGACCGCCGCGAGATCGCCGGGGATGAAGATCGCGGGATCCACCTCCGTATAGGCCCAGGAGCAAAGATGCGTGAAGGAAACGAGGCCGTTTGCGTGGTCGCCGTGCATATGCGTGATAAAAATCGCCTTGATGCTTTCCAAGGGAATATTTTTCGTTGCAAATTGCTCCGTGATGTCCGTTCCCATATCGATAATGTATCGGCTCTCGCCAATTTCGATCAGGATGCTGGAGCATTTTCTGTTTGCCTCGGGCAGGCCGTGGCTTGATCCTAAAAACGTGATCTTCATAGAGTGATCTCCTCTGCATTTTTTGAAATCAACCGCTTTTTGTTTGCGGTAAAAAAGTCGCTGCGGATATTTAAGCGCCCAAATCTCTTTATAAAAACGAACGGGTATCGCGCCGCGGCGTATGTCAGATTATATCGATTGTACCACGAAAGAAGCCTTTTGTCAATATTTATGCCGACTTGGCTTCCTTTTCCTTATAGATCAGCAGAGCCAGAAGCACTGCAAAAATACCCGAAACGATCTTTCCGATCATCATAGGAAAAACGAAGTCGGCGTTCTGCGCCATCGTGTAGGCCAGATGGCTTCCGAAAACGAAGGAGGCCGAAACAGCGAAGGCTGAGTTCAAGACGAGGCCCTTCTTTTCCATCTTGTCGGAAACGCCGAAGGAGGATGCGTTTGTCACGAGTGAGCCGAGAAGTGCCAGCGCCGAGGTGCCGTTGATGCCAAGGCAAGCGCCGAGGCGGTTCATCGGCCTCTTGAGGAGCTTCATTGCGATAAACATAAATGGAAGTGCGCCCGAAAGGGTAACGCAAGCGTTCGCGCAAACGGCGGCCGCGTTCAAGAAGGTGTCAAGATGCTCACTGATCTGAATTTCCGTCAAGAAGGAGAAGATCGCGAGCACAAGTCCGAGCAGGGAAAGAAATCTCATAAAGGCACCGAAGGCGGAAAAGACCCTGATGCAGGCTCTTCTGCAAAAAACGAGCGCCAGCCCGATAATAATACCGAGAAGGATCAGAGGAAGAAGCGTGAGAAGCAGATCAAGGGCGGAAACGCCGCAAAAAAGTCCGCCGATAAAGCTGCCGACAGGGATCGTTGCAATACCGCAGAGAATGCCGGAAAATAGTTCATTATGTCTATTTTTGTTTACCAAACCGAGTGAAAACGGAAGTGTGAAGGAGATCAGGCATCCCATCATAGAGGAAACAACGAAGGCGCAATAATTGCCGATCGCCGCATTCTTACAGATGCTTTGCGCGATCGTCATACCCCCCATATCGTTTGCCAAAAGGGAGGCGGGGATGATGGAGGGATCGATGCCAAAGGCATTATAAAAGCCGTCGAAGAGCGGCGTGAGCAAGACGCCGATCGCAGGAGCGATCACGATCATTCCGAGCATCGAAAGAGACATTGGCGCAAAAAGGGAAAAGGCACGCTCAAATTCCTTTCCGGCACCGAATTTGCTGCCGATAAGCCAATCCAGAGCGCCGATCACGGAAAAAATAAGTATCACGATTTTTAAAACGGTCATATAGCAATCTCCTTAAATCCGTCCTGTGTCAGGATCCATTTTGAGCGAAAGCCCGCCGCGCGAAGAAGGGCGTGCGCCTCGTCAAAATGGCAGTCCAAAAAGGCTTTGTTGTGGCAGTCCGAGGTGATCACGGCGCCAAAGCCGCAGGCGAGAAATTCCTTTAGAAATTCCATCGCAGGGTAGGGCGTCAAGGTGTAGCCGCGCGCGATGGCGCCCGTGTTGAGTTCAAAGAGAGGAATTTTTCCGCGAAGCGCGTGAATGGCCGCGAAGCCGAGCGCAAGGTATTCTTTATCCGAGGTGTCAAAGAATTTCCCTTGGTCGTTGTTTTTTCTCAAAAGATCAAAGTGCCCGAGAATATCAAATTGCCCGCGCTCGGGAAGCCTTGAGACGGTCTCGAAGTATTTTTTTGCAAAGGCAAGGCCGTTGCCACCGAAATATTCTTTGATATAGTCCCTTGCTTCGGCGAGGCCGTGATCAAAGGTGTCAATCCTTGTGCCGCAATCGAGATAATGCACCGAGCCGATCAGATAGTCATAGCCCTGGACCTTCGTTTCGGAATAAAATTCATATTCCAGCCCGCAGAAAATATCGATCCTTTCCTTGTATTTTTCGCGAAGCGCGCGGATCTCTTTTCCGTAAAGAGCCTCCCTTGGCTCGGTCAGCTGTCGTGGATATTTGGAATAGCGAACGAAGGAATGCTCAGAAAAGCCGATGCTGTCAAAGCCTCGATCGATCGCCTCAAGCACCAGCGCCTCCGCCGCGTCTGTTCCGTCCGTATAGCTTGTGTGCGTGTGTAAATTCTGCTTATACATCAAAATCCTTCTCCAACCGTCTTTCATAATAATTATAAGGCTTTAATTTAATAAATTTATTATATAATAAATCTCTTCATTTTTCAAGTCTGAAAATCGAATTTTCCCGGCAAAAAGAAAAAGCCTCCCCCCAAGCACTTTCGCACTTGGGGGGAGGGCCAAAAAGCTATTAAGATTTAAGGCTTAAGAAATTATTTCGAGAAATAAATGGAACCGTCTGCGGTCATAAGGATCCAATAAGATCCATCCTCGCACTCCATCGGTGCGATCGAGGTGATAGCAAATTCGGAGGTGAGGATCTTCACGTTTGCCGCGTTGTAAAGATTGTGAACCACGGTGGTCTCATCGGGCTCACCTTCGGCGGAGGTAACCGTCGTGGTGGTAACGATGAAGTAATTCTCGGTGGGGCGGCTTACGCTCTGCGTGATCACGGGGTTAGGAGCATCCTCGCCATCCACGAGGTTCGTAGCGTCTGCCACGAGCACGGGAGCGGTAAGCTTGCTGTTCCAGTAGTAGGTATCGCCGTCCTTGTTGAGGAGCACGTAGTCCTCGTAGTAGCCAGCGACCGTTCCCTCAAATGCCTCGAGATCCAGAAGGAGCTTCATCGTGAAGTCGTAGAACTTGCCTGCGCAGTAAACGTAGGTTTCGTAAACCTCAGCGGAGGAGGGAAGGGTTGCGAGCTCTGCGCCCTCGGCATTAAAGAGCTTGTAAACGCTGGAGCCCTCGCCGTAAACAACCTCGCCAAGGAAAACGCCGTCAGCAACGAGCGTGAGATCGGAAACGAAGGTGGGAAGAAGCGAGTTTTCCTCTGCAAGGATCTTGAGATCGTCGTCGCAAAGAAGAACGAGCTCCTTGCCGAGGTTCTTATCCTTGATGAGATTTGCATAAACGACATTCTTCACGGCGTCAGCGTCAATCTCGATGGGTGCATCAACAGAAGTGATGTAGTAACCGAATTCGATTTCGGTCTCGGTCTTTGCGGCAACGTCAACCAGCGTGTAAACGAGGTCGTACTTATACGTGCCGTCGGTGTAATCGTAGTTCACAGCCGCATTGGGAAGAAGAACGGATTCCTGAACGAGGAGCTTGCCGTTGTTCAGAGGATATACGTCTACATCAGCATTGGCGGCGGGAATCTCGTAGGCGTAAACGCACTCGATCCACTTGGTGAGATCGTATACGTAAACGAATCCTGCCATATTGTCAAAGACATAGCCGTATGCATCGGTCATATAATCGAATTCGGGTCTGTCAACGAAGGCATCCTCCTCGGCAGAGGTAAGAAGTGCGCAGCTCTCAAGATCGTATGCATAGATCACGCCCTTGTAGGTGATGTAAGCATAGTCACCCACATAATAGTTGGTGGGATCCTGATAGCTCTCCTCCTCGGGGATTTGCGTGCTGTCGATGATCTTCGTTCCGTTTGCAAGATACCAGAAGGTATCCGTCTCGTAGTCCCAGCTGCTGAACTCATCCTTTTCCCAATCGGTCACGGTGAGCTTGAGGAAGAAGCCCTCAAGCATCTGGATCGAGGCTCTGTCATATCTGTTTGCGCTGATATCATCGCGAGAAAATGCCTCGGTGGTGTAGGTGAGCACAGACTGTGCCGTGAGAGGTGCATAAACAACGTAGGTATCGGCAAACTTATCGTCTTCCAGATAGCCGTTGGGGTTGGATTCATCATTCCAGGTCTCTTCGGTGGTGTCCTTACCTGCCGTCTGCTCACGGTAAACGAAGTAGATCAGATAGGGATTGGTCTGGTTCGGGAACGGTACGGGATCCGAGGTCATCTGGCTCATTGCTTCGTTTTTCACGAAGGTAGCGAGCGTTTTCTTTTCAAGCTCAAGCTTTCTTACGTCAGCGAGAGTTGCATCCTCGGGAATTGCGCTGACAACCATTTCAACGATCGCTTCCTCGGAGGGAACCTTTTCAATAACGGTGTAAACGGGGATGCCACAGGTGTCGCAAGCCGCATTCTTGTCTGCATCCACGTGTGCTTCACACTTCTCCTTGCCGCAACCAACGAGCATTGTCAAGAAGCAAGCGAGGCATAATACGAGGCAAATCAATTTGCTTTTCATCTTTTTATAAACTCCTTACTCATCATTTAATAACGGTGTAGGTATACTCAACGAACGAAGTGGGGATATCGGTCGGATCATGAATGTAATCCCTCTTTTCGTATGCGGTTTCGAAGCAAACGAGATATCCTTGCTCGAGCGCGACGATCTGCTGGATGGTCGTATTCTTCGAATAGGAAACGTCAGCCTGAAGCTCCTTGCTGAAAATGGTCGTATCCACTCTGGTTTCCTCACCGAAGAGAACGTCGCTACTATTTAGCGTTCTGAAGAGCTGATCGCCCTCGTAATCCTCGAAAACGAGAAGTGCCGTCTCGCCGTAGAATTTTACGTTAGAGGCAATTTCGTAGGAGGTCATCGAGTAATTGGAGCCCTCGCTCTTGGTGATCGCGTACTTCATAACCGTATAATATTCCGGAGCACCGCTGTTGCTTCCGTCATAGTAGTAGCGGCAGTAGAGATCGCCGTTGATGATACGGAACATATCCTCGTGATAAGATTCGCTGGAATACGCAGTTTCGAAATCGCGCATCAGCTTCCAGTCCTTATCGTAGAGCTTGCAGCTATTATTCGTATACCATACGTAGCCGTTGTTGACGGGCTCGATTCTGGAAAGCGTTCTGAGCTCGGGAAGCAGGCTTGCTTTGCCGCTTGCAAGCTCGATTGCGTAGTAGATGTTCTTGTTGTTCACCGTTCTGGTGCTGACGATCATCGTGTCCTTATCCATATAGCCGGGATATGCAAACTGGTTGGCAACGATCTTCGGCAGCTCTGCAACGATGGCAAGGTTTTCGTCGAGCACCGCGTAGGTGGTTTCGGAATTGAGAAGGCCGTTTTCATACTTCTGGATCTCTGCCAGAATGTATCCTGCCTTCACGCTCACGCTGTTCAGAAGCGCGGAGCTGAGGTCGTTTGCGTCGGTAACCTCCATCGTGGTGAGGTTAAGGTAGGTCTTGATCATGGGTGTAACGTTATTGAAGAGCTTGCCCGTCTTGTAAGCAAGGTCGAGCGTGGTAACGGAGCCGTTTGTAACGTTAATGATCTTGTGGTTGATATTGAGCTTATCCTCGCCGGACTTCACGTCGTATTCCGTTGCGTCCTTGTTGAGAAGCTCGTATTCGCAGATGTAAATGTTTCCGTTGGAGAGAACGGCGTAGCCGCTGATGCCGTAGCATTCGCCCGTATAGGAAACGAGGGGATTGTTTTCTGCATCCGTCACCTGAATATCAATGCCGGGAACGAGGACGAGATAAAGATCACCGAGGGGCATCGTCACGGGTGCGGATTCAACGATGAGATACTTGTTTCCGTTCTTCTCGAAGTAAGCGTAGCCCGTGCCGCCAAGGTTCAGGCTGTCTTCGTCATATTCGGGAATGGCGTAATCCATCTGATAGCCAAAGGTATGGATCGGCTTGCCGTCCAGCATCAGATAGGTCGTATCCTTTTCCTTGCAATCCAAGAGATAGCGGGAAGAATTTACGGCGCGATAGGAAACGGGAGACTTGAGGTCCTTGAAAAGCTCCGTGCCGTCTTCCATATAATAAGTATAGGTAGTGGACGCATCGTAGCTTGCGAGAGCGGTGGGATCAAGAGGCTCAGCCTCGGGCTCGGTTTCCTTCAGCTCGTATTTCGTTGCACAAACGAGGATCAGGCCGTGCTGTTCGTCAAGGTCGAACGAGTAGGTAACGATCTCGTCGAGCGCGATGGTTTCATCCACCTTGCCTGCCGTGAGGACGGGCTCTCTCGAAACAAAGGTGTAAAGGAGCTTGCCTGCGGTGGTGTAAATCTTGTAGGTAACCACGGTCTCGGTCTGTACCGAAACGGGGGGATCTCCCTCCACCACGGAGGCGCGGCTTTCAAAAATCTCTTCCGCTTTTGCTGTGAGGATCAGATCACCGAAGACTGTGGTTTCCTCAAGGCCCGAAAGAAGGGTCGTTGCGGTGAACTCGGTCTGGGTGGGTGCCTCAGCATTGTAGGAAACGTAGGTTGCCCATTTTTCAACCGTTTCCGCATAGGTGAAAACCATTCCGGAGGGATCCATCGGCGGGGTTTCTCCGTCACCGGGATCCTTGCAGGCGGTCAAAAGCGTTGCGCCAATGAGCAGGAGAGCGATCAAAGCGATCAGTTTTCTTGTTTTAAGCATCGTCATTTCCTCCTTACTCCATATTCTCGGGATCTTCGAATTCCGGCTCGGTGTATTCGAGGATCAGATAGGTTTCGTCTGCATCATCAATTCCGTTGGTGTTAACGACGATGGAATCAATGCAGGAGAGGATTTCGATATCGTATACCGCAGTCGAGGTGAAGATGATGTCACCCTTGCCGTTCACGATCTCGTAGGTAAACAAGCCGTCGTGTGCTTCCTTGCGGAGAACGGCGTATCCGCCCATAGAGCCGTGATCGGTATTAAAGCGGTAGAGCTCGGTATCCGAATAAGTGGCCGCTTCGTTTTGCTGTGCATCGTAAATGATCACGTAATTCGTAAGCTCGGGATTGCTGCCGTCATAGTTCGTGGTGTCGGTGGCAGTGAAAACAATGCAGTTGCCAAATACGGCACGGGGGGTGATGCTATCGTAGTTCTCGTTCCAGTAGCCCAGATCGGCAATCTTCTTCATATCGAGGTCGTAGATGGCTTCGTCGGTAACAACGTAATCCTTCAGAACGGTAGCGCCGTCGGGAACGTAGGCAATCACCTTGCCGTCTGCGCCGAGAATTGCACGCTCTGCAACGTCGCTTTCAAGATAAACGAGCACGTGCTTCTCGTCAAGAACGACGGGAGCCTTATCGCTGTTCATCTCGTAGCAAAGACGACCGTTGAAGACGTAGTTCACAGTACCGAAGTTGTCGAAGAAGAGAGTGCATTCCGTTTTGGTTTCAAGATCCACTGCGGAGCCAACATTGCGCACGTCCTTGGTTGCGGCAAAGCCGTCGCCGAAAGTCTCGGCAAAAGCATCGGCGAAGATGATCTGGCCCTGAAGCAGATACTTGAAATCCTTCAGCTCGGATACCTTGCCGGTCTGTACGTCAAGCAGGAAGGTATCGATGTTGAAGCGCATTTCGCCTATTCCGTAATCAAAATCAGGCGAATCGGTGTAGGAAAGCTGCTGCAAAAGAATGTCGCCGTTGTCGAGAACGGTGGGGATGCAGTAGGTCGTAAGATCGCCGTGCAGGTAGTTAAGCACGAGGTTGCCCTTCTTGTCAAAGACACGGATCTCGGTGCGCTTTGAGATGAAGGAGTCGTCGGTGATTCCGTTCGGCACGCCGAGCAGATAATCATAGGCTTCGTTAGAGAAGTCGTAGAGGATCGGAGCCGCCTCGGTGTCACCGTTGTAGGTCTTAACGAGCTTGTTGGTCTTTGCATCGAAGACTGCGATCGTCTTTCCGAAGCAAAGATGAACGAAGTCGAGGTTGGAATCAACGAATAAGCCATCCTCCAGAAATTCCTCGTCGAGCGAGGTGCTTGCGATAAGCGTTCCGTAGATATCGTAGAAATCGAAGGAGGTGCTGAACTCGTAGCTTTCGTCAAGACGCTGATCCTTCACGGTCTGGGGATCGATGGGGGTGCAGATCTCCCATTCAACGAGAAGGAAGGGGATTGCATTCTCGGTCAGAATTCCGGCGTTGACGATTCTCTTTTCGGGATGGGTCTCGTGTCCGAATTCGTTTTCCCAGCCGTATTCATCCGGGTAAGCATTCGTAATCGTGAGCAAGGCCTTTGCCTCGGAGATCGAATAGAGAGTAACGGTCTGCGTCAGATTGTTGAGCTTATCCTTGGTCTCGTTGTAGAAAACAACGGCATCGTCATAAGCATACTCGGCCGTTCCGTAGGTTTCCGTCATATTCTCCACCTTCATAAGGGGAGCATCCTCGTATTTCACGAGGTTGACAAAGCTTGCAAACTTCGCTTCTGCCGTTACGGGTGTATCGCCTTCACCGGGATCACCGCTACCGCCGCAGGACGTCAGCGCCATAACGAGAGCGAGAAGGAGGGAGAGGATTGCAATATATTTTCTGTTTTTCATTTCAGTCCTCCTTTGGGCGCGATCGCTTGATCGCCAATGTAAAGCACGTAAAGCTTGTATTCGCCGTCCACGCAAACGTTCAGAAGCTGGGTGTGCGCCGTAGAGCAGTTTTCAACCAGATCGTCAACGTGGATGATAAGAACGACCTCGCCGTCCTTGTTATAGAAGCTCTGCGTTCCCTTCTTGATGTTGTAAACGCCGTATGCGCCGTCCATCGAGAGTGCGCGGAAGCTTTCGTCGACGCCGTCGGAAACGAGCGTTGCATTTCCGCTCTTGAGATCGATCTTGTAGCACTCGGTGGGATAGCGGCATCCCTCCTCCTCGGAGATCAGTGCGTTCTTCTGGAAATTCCTCTTGTAAACGTAAACGGCATCGCCAACAACGTTGATGTAGCTATAGCCGAATTCCTCAAGGTCGAAGACGAGCGTTCCGTTCGTGCGGTAAATGCCGGAGTTGGTCACATAGCAGTCTGCCACGGTTTCCGTCATATTGACGGGATACTTGGTAACAATGCTTCCGTCCCAACCAAAGCGGCAAACGGCGGATTTACCGTCAACCAGAGCCACGGCGGTGTAGCCCTCCTTGTCCGCATCGAAGATGGTACGGTAGCCGTAGTTTTCGTCAAAGGGAGAGGAGTTTGCAAGATAGTCGTTCGTCAGAGTGTACTTGCATTCAAGCACATTCGAGAGAACGGCGTATTCGGTCTTTCTGCCGAGCACTCCGCCATCAATAGAGATGAGAAGCGCCTGGTTATCATAGCCTTCGGCCAGCGTGAAGGCAAAGTCGCTGTTCCATTGCTGCGCATATGCGCTTTCAAGGTCTGCAACGATGTAACCGTAATCCACGTTCGTGATCGCGCCGTTCATGAAATCCATAATCTTGGTAGCAAGCTTGAATTTCTGGTTCTGCGCGCCGTAAACGAAGTCGTATTCGCCGTCGCCCTCAACGAGGATGCATTCCTGAATCAGAACGTTACCGTTGTTAAGCACGAAGGCCTTGGGATCGATGATGGAGGTGCTTCCGATGCCGTCTATGTAAGCGGTGCCTGCGGAGAAGTTATACTGTGCGCTGGCAACGCCGTTCGGACCGTAAACGATGATGGCCTGAACGAAGGTCTCGGGGTTGAAATCCCAAGTGTAAAGGAAATTCTTGTATTCTGCGTTAAAAGCAAAATAATTCTCGTAGTTGCCCTTCACATAGCTTTCGGAGGTCTCGATGAGGATTTCGCGCATAATGTCGAAATCGCTGTCAACCCAGCTCAGCTTGCCGTTATGCTCCACGAGGTAGATATTGTTGATAGGAGTTACCTCGAGGTCATCCTCCGAAAGATTCTCATCGAGAACCGTGATGTATTCCTCGTCGCTGATCAGATAATAACTGTAATATTCCTTATAAATAGGATTATCGTAATCATCTGTTCCGTTCGGAGAATAGTCCACGACCTTGATCACGGGGTAGTTGGAAAGATCGTAGTCAGCGGGAGGCGTCGTGCTGTTGGCCGAAACGTAGTTTTCGTCCGTTAGCAGAACGCGGTTTTCATCCGCCAGATCGATTACCTTAACGGTTCGCGTCGTCGAGCCGTACGAGGAAATCGAAGTGGTTTCAAGGGCCACCAGATCAAATTGGCTGTTGTAGGCAACAACCTTGCCCTTAAGCTCGGTGGAATCGGCGAAGCTGGCCTGCTCACCAATCACGAAGCAATCGGGTTGATCCTTTTTGGCGCCGCACGATGCAAGAGAAAAAATCAGCATCAGCATCAGCGCCAGCAAGAAGATTTTCTGCGTTTTCATGGTTTTCTCCTTTTTTTGATATTTGGGGTTGCCTAAATTATAACGCGACGACTGTGGTTTGTCAACCTTTCGCGCGCATTTATTATACAGAATTTAATATTATTTTTTATAAATTGTGAATTCTGTTCATTTTTTCTCCCTTCATTTATTTAATATGCCAAAAAAGGAAGGGAAACGGCGGGTAAGCAGTTTCCCTTCCTCATAAAAGAATGTTTTTGTTCCGTCGCTTCTCAGCCGCGCGCGGAAAGCTTTTTCAGCTCGATCCGTATACCACTCTCTATCGAAGCGAAGTCCTTTTTCGATAATCCCGTCATCCGCAATATCTCGGAGCATTCAATGTCTCGTCTGAAACGTTGGTCGTATTTCCATAGCCAAGGCACTCGCTTGATTTTTGGCGTGAGGGAAATGCATTCCCCTTCGTTGCCTCGGCGGATTTTTTGCTCCCGTGAGAGTGCTGTATTTTTCGGTATACGGTTAAGCTCAAGCCGCGGCCGAGAAAAAGTGTAAAAGCCGTTTTTTTCTTTGCAATTTTTAGCGCAAAGGGGCGCGAGTGAAAGGTTAGTCGGCGCGCTGAGGCTTTTCCACTTTTTGCGTCAGCTTTTTTATTCCCCGGATGACCGCATCGATGCCGAGCACTTTCACGAGAAAGCCTAAGGCGGAGCTGAATAATATCGTGTAATTGGTGAGCAATCCGCCAACAAGAACGATCAGAACGTCCGTCACGAGAAGAGCACGGCCGATTTGCATTCTTGAAAACTTTTTGACGATCAAGGCGACGATATCCGTGCCGCCCGAGCTTGAATCGATATAAAAGAGCACACCGCTTGCAATGGCGATGATCGCCGCTCCGATCGGAGCGGAAATAAAGGGATTGGCGATCAGCGGAGCGCTGAATGTCAGCGGTTTTTCCAGAAGCGTTATAAACAAAGTGGTGAAAAACGAGCCGAAGAATGTTTTAATCGCCATATCCCGTCCAAGCACGAAAAATGCAACGAGGATCAATGAGAGGTTTATAAAGGCCTGTATGGTTCCGGGCGAATTGGGAAGAAATGCCGTAAGAATAACCGAAATTCCGCTCGTTCCGCCCATTAAAAGCCCGTTTGGAAAAACGAACAGCACAGTGCTGATCGCATACAAAAGACTGCCCACCAGAATCAGCAAATATTCTTTTATCACCGTTTTGATTTTCATAAAACCCCGCCTTCCTTATAACGATACAATTATATCACTCTTTCGGGCGAAAATCAATAGTTTCTTAACGGTCGGGCTCACCCCCCGTGGCTTTAGGGCAAACGGTTTTCAAGGCGCAATACACCGTCGGATTTTAGAGGAAAATATCGGACTTTAACGGAACATAAAAGAGGCTGAAAACCTAAGACTTGCAAGGGTTTTCAGCCTTTTCTCTTCCTCAAAAACCGCTTTTACCAAGCACCACAAAGGTCTTCGCATCCAACACAAATCCCGAAGAAATTTTTAGATATTGCACAAGATTTTCACCTCGTCTTGCGACTTTGGATAGCCACATTCCCCTCCTTGGAGCACCGAAATTAGCACCCAAAACAGTTCCATCCACTCCATCCCGGGTGTGTTATTGTAGCATACCTTGCCCGATTAATCAAGTGGTTTCTTCTCTAATTATTTTTTGAAAAATCATTATGCCTAAAACAAAGAATAAGCCTCACACCATGGCAAAAATTTATACTGCCTTAAACA
>JAZTWU010000140.1:0-9088 GCA_045636085.1 Eubacteriales bacterium | reverse complement strand
GGCTTCCTTCGGAACCGAGAAGCTTTCTCAGAACCTTACTGCGCTTGTTGCCGCAGTTATCAAGGCTAAGCCCGCCGCTGCAAAGGGTCAGTACATCAAGAGCTGCGTTCTCGCAACCACGATGGGCCCCGGCATCAAGCTGAACTACGCAAAGCTTGGCTAATTCCTATATATAATATATAAGGAACAAAAAAATCCGCTTTCCTTCGGGAGGGCGGATTTTTTCCATTCGTTTTCTTCCACAAAAAAGCATCCCCGCGCCGTGCAAAACTTGATTTTCAAAAAGAAGACAGCCTTGACAACGCAGGAAAAATCCTGTATAATGAAATCAGAAAAAAGAGAAAGGCGGTGATATCCCTTGGAGGAAAACAGAAAAACGCAAAAAAACATATGGATCCTTTATCCTCTGCGTGGGTTTGTGATCGCCTTGGTTCCCTGGCTCGTTCATCTTCTCACAAGCAATTATTTCATTTCGCTTGGCGAGGATCTGATCGGTATGCCGATTTTCGCCTTTTATCTCTTTTCCCTTGCGGTCACAGCTCTGATCTACAATTCCTTTGCGCTTTATTTTGCCACCTATGACCGCGAGCAGATTGACCGTTTTCTCGCAGAGGACGGGGCACAAACGCTTTCCTTCCTTGGTGAGCGGCGGCGCGCCTTGACGACGCTTCCCTTCTATCTTGAGCTTTCTTCCACTCTGCTTTTCTCCGCCGCCATTTATTTTCTCGGCGGATTTCGGGATATTGACTTTTTCGTTTTGCAGATCCCCGTTTCTATCGCGCTTGCAAAATGCATCGGCTTTTTGGCGCTTGCGAGCTTTCTTTTCCTTCTGATTCTTGACAGGCGGTGCGAGGCGAGGAAATACTGGGAACAGCTTTACGAAAGAAACGATCTGAAGCGCTTGGATTCCAAGGTGCGGATGGCCCTGCGCGGTCTTGCAATCGTTTTTCTTTATCCGATCGCAACGCCTGCGCTCCCAATGATCCTTTATTTTATCATCAATCTCGGAACGATCATTATAGGGATTGCAAACGCGCTAACAATCGTTGGCTTCATTCTCACGGCGGCGGCCGTGATCACGCTTCTGATTTTGCTTTCGCGCTATCGCTTTTACAGAAAATCGCGAGGGATCGAAAAACAGATTTTAGAGGCGGCTGAGAAATTCGGCTACAAGCTCCGCCTTTTTCTGAAGGATGAGCGCGCCCTTCATAACTGCAACGGCTATCTTGAAAGGGACGGAAAGCGCTATTATTTTAAGATCATAGCCTCACCCTCGCTTTTCACGCCGCTCTATTTTCTCCGAAACGATGCCTATTATCTGCACAAATTCGGAACGAAAAATCATTTCCGATCCTTTGAAAGGCATATCAAATACACCTTCGATGCCGATGGGCAAAAATCCATCATTTTGCCGAAGATCACGAACTATATTTTTGTGAAGGAGGACGGAAGCGTTCGCCGCGTTTATGAGGGAGACGGCTTCTGGCAATACACCATTTATAACCCATCCTCCTTTCTCGGAAATCTCGAAAGAGACTGCATCGGGCGCAATAATGACGAAAGATAAGCATATTTTGCAAATTATACTTTGCTTTTTTTCACGCAATACGACAAAAAAGCACGGGATCCTTTCCGATTCCGTGCTTTTGTTTTTATGTTTTTAAGATCATCTTTCATATGCAGGGCGCTCGAAGGGAACGAAGGGATCCTTATAGGCAATGGCAAAGCAAACGCCGACGATCTCCTTTGCGCCGCCTGCGCGAAGTGCGGCGGCGGCCGCCCCCATCGTTGCTCCCGTGGTTACAATATCATCCACGAGAAGGATGCGCTTACCCGAAGGATCCGCATTCCTTTTCAGCTCGTAGACCGCGTTTTTCCTTCTCTGCTCGACGGATAGCTTTTTCTGCGGTGCACCCGAGCGAGATTTCAAGACATTCAAAAGCGGCAACCCCAGTTCCTTTGCAATTCGCTTGGCGAGGATCTTCGCTTGATCGACGCCGTATTTTCGCTTCTCTCTTCCTCTTCGGGGAATAAAGGCGACGGAGAAATTCTTATAGTTTTCAACGCCGGCACGGATTGCATCGCAAAGCTCCCCTGCACAAAGCTCGGCGACATCCTCACGGTTTTCGCGCTTCAAGCTGAAGAGAAGGCGGTTTTGCGGCAGATCCTCGATGCTGGAAATATAGCGGATATTTTTGACCAGACGATGCACAAAATGGCGATCGAGATAATCATTTGTGCAGGTGCAACGGCCAAGAACCATTGCGCAACGCGAGCAATCGCGGAGCTTTGCATTTCTGTATCGGGAAAAGCAATCGGGGCAGAAGACAAAATCCGTGCGCGAAAGCCTTTGCTTGCAATGCACACAGAAGGGCACGGTGATATAAAACTTTATGCTTTCAAGGAGAGCGGAAAGCTTCATTTTCCGATCCTTCCCCCTTTCATTTTACAAAAAAAGAGAGATGGCGCGATGCACTTCTCTCTTTTTTCGGTTTTTAAATTATTTCGCGGTCTTCGGGAAGCTATCCTTGAGTCCGACGATGCGATTAAAGGTATTTTCGTGCTTGGTATCCTTCACGAAATAGCCCGTGCGCACGAACTGGAAGCGCTCACCCGCCTGAGCCTCGGCAAGAGCGGGCTCAACCTTGGCATTCTCGATCTTTACGACGGAATTGATATTAAGATAATCATCGAAGGTTTTATCCTCGGGAATATCCGCCACATTTTCGATATCGAAGAGGAAATCATAGAGCATCACAGTTGCATTCTGCGCATAGGCGGAGGAAAGCCAATGGATCGTTCCCTTGATCTTTCTGCCGTCCGCAGGCATGCCGTTGCCTGTTTCAAGATCCGCCGTGCAACGGATCTCAACGACCTTGCCCTCGGCATCCTTCACGATCTCATTGCACTTCACGATATAAGCACCCATCAAGCGAACCTCACCATCGGGCTTCATACGGAAGAACTTAGGCGGCGGAACCTCGGCAAAATCCTCGGCATCGATATAAAGCTCGCGCGTGAAGGGGATCTTGCGCGTTCCTGCCTCGGGCTTCGCGGGATTATTGGCAACCTCGAAGTATTCAACCTTATCCTCGGGATAATTCGTCACAACAACCTTGATCGGATGCAGAACGCTGATTCTGCGGGGCGCACTCTCGTTCAGCTCCTCGCGGATGCAATGCTCCAAAAGCTCGTAATCCACGACGCTATACGACTTCGCCACGCCTGCGCGGGCAACGAAATCGAAGATTGCGGCGGGCGTGTATCCGCGGCGACGAAGGCCGCAAAGCGTGGGCATACGGGGATCATCCCAGCCGTCCACGAGTCCCGTCTCCACGAGGCGGCGCAGATAGCGCTTGGACATCACCGTGTGCGTCACATTCAGGCGGGCGAATTCCCACTGGTGCGGACGCTTTTCGAAGCCGATATTCTCAATCACCCAATCATAGAGGGGACGATGGTTTTCAAATTCGATCGAGCAGAGCGAGTGCGTGATCCCCTCCAGCGCGTCCTGAATGGGATGCGCATAGTCATAAAGCGGATAGATGCACCACTTATTGCCCTGACGGTGATGGTCGACATGCACGATACGGTAGATCGCGGGATCGCGCAGGTTGATATTGGAGGATGCCATATCGATCTTGGCGCGCAGGGTCTTGGCTCCGTCTGCAAACTCGCCATTCTTCATTCTCTCGAAGAGGTCGAGGTTTTCCTCCACCGTGCGATCGCGGTAGGGGCTATTCTTGCCGGGCTCGGTGAGCGTGCCGCGGTATTCGCGCATCTCTTCTGCCGTGAGATCACAAACGAAGGCCTTCCCCTCCTTGATGAGCTTTACGGCAAATTCATAGCAGGCGTCAAAATAATCCGATCCGTAGAAAATACCGCCCGAGGGCTCGCATCCGAGCCACTTCAGATCCTCGTAGATACTCTCCACATATTCGTTATCCTCCTTGGAGGGGTTGGTATCGTCATAACGAAGGTTGAAGAGACCGCCGTACTTCTTCGCCGTCATCGCATTGATCCAGATCGCCTTGGCAGAGCCGATATGCAGATATCCGTTGGGCTCGGGAGGAAAGCGCGTATGAATCTTGAGGTCGGGATTCTTCTCAAGATCGGCATCGATAATGTCGTGAATAAAATTGTTTCTTAATTCTTCCATATGCAAGATCCTTTTTAGGAATTTTTTTAGATTGAAAAGGGGTTGCCGTGCCCGGGATAAAGACGAAGTCCCGAAAGCTCAGCCGCGGCGCGGCGCAGAGAATGGGAAAGGACGCTACCGTCACCTCCCGGAAGATCATACCTTCCGTATCCCCCGCCCTCAAAGATCAGATCGCCAACGAAGGCAATATCCGAAAGGCGGAAAACGAGACTTCCCGGCGAATGGCCCGGAAAGGAATGAACCGAAATTTTCTCTCCGAGGAGAAATATCTCGTCGCCCTCCGAAAGTGTCTTGTGCGGCGCATAATAGGTTCGATCCTCGTAAAAGAAGATCTTATACGCATTGAGATAGCTATCCAAAAGCATCGGGGCATCCTCTCGCCCGATATAAACCTCGGGACGGAAGGCCTCATACCATTCGGGCAGGGCGGAAATATGATCGAAATGCCCGTGCGTTATAAAAATCGCCTTCGGCGGCAAAAATGCATCGCCCAGCACCGCCTTCGCCTCTGCGACGCTGACGGATGGATCGACAACGAAGGCCTCGCTCCCATCGGAAACAAAATAGGTATTGGAGCCGAAGGATTTCGGCAACAACGTTTTAACACGGCGCATAGCACTCACTCCGCGACAATATTTTTCCTTGTATATTTTACCATTGCCAAAGAAAAAATGCAAGGGATTTCTTAAAAATATTTTATAAAATAAGGCTTTCCGCTTTATTTCTTGCGTCGGGGCTTGCAATCCAAGAGAAAATATGCTACAATGGAAGAAAAAAAGGAAGTGCTCTATTATGAAGCTTTTGATCGGATCGGATATTCACGGCGACCTTGACGGCGCAAAGCGCCTCGTTTCCGCTTTTCTCGAGGAGGGCTGCGACAAGCTCCTTCTGCTCGGCGATATTCTCTACCACGGCCCTCGCAACGATCTGCCCGCCACCTATGCCCCCAAGGAGGTCATTTCCCTTCTGAACGGCTATAAGGAGAAGATCCTTGCCGTGCGCGGAAACTGCGAGGCGGAGGTGGACCAGATGGTTCTCTCCTTCCCCGTTTTGGCGGAATACGCCCTGCTTTCGCTTGACGGGCTGACCGTTTTTGCAACGCACGGACATATTCATAACACCGAAAAGCGCCCGCCCCTTGCCAAGGGGGATATTCTCCTGCACGGCCACACGCACGTGCAGACCTGCACGCCCTTCGCAGATGAGAATTTCTATATCAATCCCGGCTCGATCTCCCTGCCGAAGGAGGGCAACCCCAAGACCTATATGGTTTACGAGGCCCGCACCTTCACGCTGAAGAATTTCGAGGGTAAAACGCTCTGGGAAAAGAAGTTCTGATATAAAAAGTGCCGAAAAAGCGGAGCAAGGATCGCCGTTTTTGCCGCCGCCTGCTCCGTTTTTCGGCAAAAGCGAAAAAAGTTTTTTCAAAAATGTCGCAAAAGCCCTTGACAAACACTATAAAATGTGTTATCATATATAGGCGTTCGATGAGAGCGTCCACGATGCGAGTGTAGTTCAATGGTAGAATTCCAGCCTTCCAAGCTGGTCGCGTGGGTTCGATTCCCATCACTCGCTCCAATATGCGCCCTTAGCTCAGTGGATAGAGTGCCCGGCTACGAACCGGTAGGTCGAAGGTTCGAATCCTCCAGGGCGCGCCAAGAAAAGCAATTGCGATTTATTCGCGATTGCTCTTTTTGTTATATAGGGATATATAAAAAAATAAAAAAACCGAGGACAGATGCATTATGATTTATAATGTGCTTGACTACGGCGTGATCGCCGACGGAACAACGAACAATACGGCGGCTATCAACGCATTGACGAAAAGCCTCGACGGCAAAGGCGGCACGGTTTACTTCCCTGCCGGAAAATACGTGAGCGGATCGATTTTGCTTTACGACGATATGACGCTTCTGCTCGACGGCGGCGCCGTGATTCTCGGAAGCGAGAATTTTGATGACTTCCCTAAAATTGAGCTTGAGGGCTTCACGCGCGGCACGCGCCACGGCCTGATCTCTGCCGTGAAGCGCCGCAATATCCGCATCAAGGGCGGAAGGATCGACGGGCGCGGCAAATACTTCTGGGACAATATGGAATCGGACTACGAGCGGCCGCGCACGGTCAACCAGATTCTCTGCCGTGATATAGAGATTTCGGATATCATCATTGAAAACTCCCCTTGCTGGACCGTGCACCCTCTGATGTGCGAAAACGTTTCGATCCACGGCGTGACGATCCGCAACCCCTACGATTCCCCCAATACCGACGGCATCAATCCCGAAAGCTGCAAAAACGTGCGCATTACGGACTGTCACATCGACGTTGGCGACGACTGCATCACCATCAAGGCGGGCACGGAGCTGGATCCTTTGATGTGCGCGCGCCCCTGCGAAAACATCGTCGTGCAGGGCTGCACGATGGCGCACGGCCACGGCGGCGTTGTGATCGGAAGCGAGATGAGCGGCGGCGTGAAGAATCTGACGGTGGCAAACTGCATTTTTCAGAACACGGAGCGCGGCATCCGCGTGAAAACGAGAAGAAAGCGCGGCGGCTATGTCAAAAACGCATCCTTTTCCAACATTCTGATGGAGAACGTTGGCGCGGTGATCACGATGAACGGCTACTACTGCTGTGTTTGCGGCGAATATCCCTTCCCGAAGGAGATCCTTTTCGACGAGGGGCCTCAGCCTGTGGATGAAATGACGCCATGCTTCTCCGACATCCGCATCAGCGGCATCACCGCGCGCGGCGTGACGGGCGTTGGCATCTATCTTTATGGACTTCCCGAAAGCCCGATCCGTGATGTTTCCATCTCGGATGTTTCGATGGAAATCATCGGCTGTGATGGCGGCTTTCCTCCCGTTGCGGCCTTTAATCGCAAAAGATGCGACGGCGAGGGCATCGTGATCGAAAACGCAAGAGACATTTCAATGCAGGGCGTTTCTCTTAAATGCAAGGGCGAAAGGCTGCTTTTGAAGGGCACGGAAGGCATCACGCTCAACGGACAAGAAATCGGCTGATTTTTTGCACATTATGGAATAAAATCAAAGATATAAACGAAAAAACAGAGATAAAAATATAAAAAAACAAAAAATCGCCTCGCGCTCCTTTTGGGGGAATGCGAGGTGATTTTGCTTTTTATTTAAATTATTTAACGACGATATTCACGATCTTGCCGGGAACGACGATTTCCTTCACGATCGTTTTGCCCTCGAGGGCGGCGGCAATCTTCTCATCTGCCTTTACGGCGGCGAGGATGCCTTCCTTATCGGCGGCGGCGGGAATGGCAACGACAGCGCGCACCTTACCGTTGATCTGCACGGGGAAATCGACGGTATCGTCCACCGTCTTGCTCTCATCGTATACGGGCCAGGGAGCGATGGAGGCAAGGCCCTCGCCGCCCATCATCTCATATACCTCCTCGGCAACGTGAGGAGCGAAGGGAGAAAGAAGCTTTGCAAACTCGCGAAGCTCGGTTTTCGTGATCTTTCCAACCTCGGTCACGGTGTTTACAAAGGCCATCATTGCGGCAATCGCGGTATTGAACTTCATATTATCGATATCGGCGGCAACCTTCTTGACCGTCTTATGGAAGGCCTTCTCGAGCGCGGGGGTTACGCCCTCGCCCTCTGCGATCTCACTGAGATCGAGGAATCTTTCAAGGAAGCGCTTGCATCCCTTGATGGACTGAGGATTCCAGGGAGCGGCCTTCTCAAAGTCACCGATGAACATCTCGTAAAGACGCATCGTATCGGCGCCGTAATCACGAACGATATCGTCGGGATTCACGACATTGCCGCGGGACTTGGACATCTTCTCGCCGTTTTCGCCGAGGATCATACCGTGGCTCGTGCGCTTTGCATAGGGCTCCTTGCAGGCCAGCACATCGATATCAAAGAGGAACTTTGCCCAGAAGCGGGAATACAGAAGGTGAAGCGTGGTATGCTCCATACCGCCGTTATACCAATCGACGGGCATCCAATATTCCAGAGCCTCCTTGGAAGCAAGAGCCTCGTTATTATGCGGATCGCAATAGCGGAGGAAATACCAGGAGGAGCCTGCCCACTGCGGCATCGTATCGGTTTCTCTCTTGGCCTTGCCGCCGCAAGCGGGGCAGGTGCAGTTGACCCAATCGGTCATCGTGGAAAGAGGAGATTCGCCCGTCTCCGTGGGTTCATAGGACTCAACCTCGGGCAGACGAAGCGGAAGCTCGGACTCGGGAATGGCAACCCAGCCGCACTTCTCGCACTCAACGAGAGGAATGGGCTCACCCCAATATCTCTGACGGGAGAACACCCAGTCACGAAGCTTGAAGTTCACCTTCTTCGTTCCGATTCCCTTCTCCTCGAGGTATGCGGCCATTGCCTCCTTGGCATCGGCAACCTCCATACCGTTGAGGAAATCGGAATTGACGAGCTTGCCGGTTTCCACATCCACGAAGGCCTCGTTCTGCACATCGCCGCCTGCAACGACCTCGATGATCGGAAGATCAAACTTCTTTGCAAAATCCCAGTCACGCTCGTCGTGCGCGGGAACGGCCATAATTGCGCCCGTTCCGTAGCCTGCAAGAACATAGTCGGAAATAAAGATCGGAATCTGCTTGCCGTTTACGGGGTTGATGGCGCGCACGCCCTTCAGCTCAACGCCCGTCTTCTCCTTGGCGAGCTCGGTGCGCTCGAAATCGGACTTCTTGCCTGCGGCCTCGCGATATGCAACAACGTCGGCATAGTTTTCAATACGGTCTGCCCACTTCTCCACAAATGCGTGCTCAGGCGCGATAACCATATAGGTTGCGCCAAAGAGCGTATCACAACGGGTGGTATACACGCGAAGGGTATCTCCTGCGGTGGTGGCAAAATCCACCTCTGCACCGTAGAACTTACCGATCCAGTTGATCTGCTGGGTCTTCACTCTCTCTATGTAGTCAAG
>JAZTWU010000139.1:0-1089 GCA_045636085.1 Eubacteriales bacterium | reverse complement strand
GATCCTCACGATCTACGACGGCGTGAACGATTGCTATCTTGAGGGCAATCACTTCACCGTATGGGCAGACGGAAAGCTCTCCATTCTCGTCACCTATTCCTGCCCCGTTACAGGCAGCCGCATCGAATGGGAGGGCGCATTCTACGAGCAAGAGCCCACGGACGATCCCTGCGCGTATTACTACACCGTGCCGATGCGCAAAACGATGTATGAGGAAACGGGAGAATTCACGCTTTGGCTTTGCGAGGATGCCACAGAAGCCAACCGCGTCACCTTCACCTACACCAAGGAAGCCTTTGCGTTTTACGGCATATACACCGATCCCGCCAATCTTTCGCTGACCGAGGATATCTTTTACGTCACCCTCAACGGCGGCAAGGATGCAACCGTTTATCTTGCGATGACGGCGCCCGTGGATCCCACGGAGCTTTATATCGCAGGTCCTGATTACGTTCTCACGCCCGTTGACAACCCTTGGTCGGGCCCCGAATTCGGCGTCAACGCCAAGGGCGAAAGCGTTCGCATCTATTTCTACGAGGTGCTGCTTCCCGCCGAGATCCTCGTTCTTGACGAAAGCGGCATTGATTATCAGATCAAGCTCGCCTTTGCGATCGAGGAGGGCGCTCCCGGCTACGAGGGGGACGTTTGGAAAACCTACAGCATCACCGTTCATCATCCGTAATAAGAAAGAAAATACGCAATGCAAAACCGATCTCTTAATGGAAAAACCGTTGCCATCACCGGAGCCTCCGGCGGCCTTGGACGGGCTCTTTGTAAACAAATATTGGCAAGCGGCGGCGATCTGATCGTGATCGACCGCAACGAGGCCAAGCAAAAGGCGCTGATCCGAGAGCTGCAGCCCCTCCATCCGAAAAGCTCCGTGGCGGGGGTGATCGCGGATATGGAGGATATGGAAAGCGTGAAGGCGCTGGCCAAGGCGCTTTCCGAGCGGCCCGTGGATTTTCTGATCCTGAACGCGGGGGCTTACAGCATTCCGCGAAAGAAAACCGCCTTGGGGCTTGACAACGTGTTCTGCATCAACTTCGTTTCGCCCTATTATATGATTCGCGAGCTTTTGCCTCAACTTCG
>JAZTWU010000138.1:0-3413 GCA_045636085.1 Eubacteriales bacterium | reverse complement strand
CGTAAACTCGGTGTATACGCTGATCGATGCGTTCACGAAATCGGATAACCCGATTATGTCCCATATTTCGGGCGTGTTCGTTCCCGGTGAGCGTACGGCAATGTATTGGATCTACTTCGTAATCGTAATGCTTCTTGTTGGCCTGGTAGCGGCAATAGCGTCTTCGTTCATCTTCTACCAGAGGAAGGATTAAGGAGGTGCTGTTATGGAAGTAAAACAACCGATGGTTACGAAAGAAACCAAAAACAGAATCCGCGTGGATTACGAAGGCAAGCTCTCCTTTAAGGAGAGGATGGCGAGCAAGATCAAGACTGCCAATACCTGGATCAAGGCAGTGATCAATGTGGTTCGTTTCCTTCTGATGCTTGGCGTGTCCTACGTTATCCTTTATCCCTTCATTGCAAGAATCGCATCCTCGTTTATGACGAAGGAAGACCTTGTGGATGCAACCGTTGCGCTGATCCCCAAGAACTTCACCTTGGATACCTATAAGTACATTATCCTTGAAAACAATTACCTTGGAGCCCTCCTGACCACCGCCGCCATCTCTCTGATGTGCGCCGTGGTGCAGACCTTCATCGCTTGTATGATCGGATACGGTCTTTCCAAGTTCAAGTTCAAGGGTAATACCGCCGTGCTCCTTGCCGTGGTGATCACGATGATCATCCCCCCCAAGGCGCTCGAGGTTGCTCTCAGTAACCACTTCTATCATTTCGACCTTGCCAGAATCCTTGCCTTGGATTATAAGAGCATTATCGAATTGATCTTCGGAAAAACGATCGATATGCGTAATACCTATTGGCCCTTCCTGATCATCTCTCTGGGCGGCTTCGCCTTTAAGAACGGTCTGTATATCTATATGATGCGTCAGTTCTTCAAGGGCGTTCCCGATGAGCTGGAGGAGTCGGCATATGTGGATGGATCGGGTGTATTCCGCACCTTCTTCCAGATCATCCTGCCTCTCTCCATTCCTATGATGATCACGATCTTCCTCTTCTCCTTCTCTTGGCAGTGGACGGATAGATTCTATGTGGACCAGTTCCTCACGAGTGAGGAAATTCAAACGATGTTCCGCCTGTATAGCCAGATTCCTCCTTCGCTTGAGGATACCACCTTCCCGGGCTGGCTCCTTTATAAGAACGCAATTCAGAACACGAGCAGCTTGCTGATCATCCTGCCTCTGGTGGTTATTTACCTGTTCTGCCAGAAGTACCTCGTGCAAGGAATTGAGCGTTCCGGTCTTGTTGGTTAATTTTTGGCTTCGAATTTTGGCTTATTTTCCGCATTTCTCCCTCGACGTATTCTTTGTACGCACATCGGGGAGGAGAACGAAAAACTAAGCGCAAAATCTCTTTGCCAATGGCTTCGAATTTTGGCTTATTTTCCGCATTTCTCCCTCGACGTACTCTTGTACGCCCATCGGGGAGGAGAACGAAAAGCTAAGCGCAAAATCTCTTTGCCAAAAACCGCAAAGTCTTGGAATATCTCAAAAAGCCGATGCTTTATGCATCGGCTTTTTGCTTTTTGGGATTCTTCGAAGCGCGGCTTCTTTTGGATTTGTATAATCGAACAAAATTTTGTTATATTCTTACAAATATTTGATTTATATCTTGAAAAAAGCACGGGTTTATATTAAAATATAAAATGTAGAAGTGTAAGAAAAAAATTGCCGTGAAGCTTTTTTGGGATCGGCGAATGAAAAACTTTTGAAATGAGGAAATCGAAATGCAGAAAATCAGAATGGGCGTTATCGGTCTCGGTAAAAGAGGCAGAAGCGTTATGCGTGATGTAATTCTTAATTTTGACGATGTGGATGTCGTTTCTCTTTGTGATCTCTGCCCTGAGCGCGTGGAGATGGGAAATGAGATTTTGAAGGAGAAGCGCGGTCACGATGCCGAGGTGAGAACCACGGATTACCGTGAGGCGCTGAATAAGGATCTTCTGGATGCCGTTTATGTTGCAACCGCTTGGGAAAATCATATCGTGGTTGCCATTGCCGCTATGCGCGCGGGCATTCCTGTGGCGATGGAGGTTGGCGGTGCTTGCGATCTGCGCGAGTGCAACGAGCTTGTTGCCGCATATGAGGAGACCGGAACGCCGATTATGCTGATGGAAAACTGCTGCTTCGGCGAGGACGAGCTCCTTGCCACCGCTATGGTGAGAGACGGCGTGTTTGGCGAGATCGTGCATTGTCACGGCGCGTATGCGCACGATCTTCGTGAGGAGATCACCACGGGTGGCGTGAAGGGGCATTATCGCCTCCGTCATTATCGCCGCCGCAATTGCGAGAATTATCCGACGCACGAGCTCGGCCCGATTGCAAAGATCCTCAATATCAACAGAGGAAACCGCCTCGTGAGCCTCACCTCTATGGCCTCCAAGGGCGCAGGCATCAAGGCTTACCTTGAAAAGCATAATTATGAGATGGATGAGTCGCTTCGCGGCGTTGAGTTTGCGCAGGGCGATATTGTCAGTACGACGATCAAGTGCGCCGGTGGCCAGACCATCACGCTTTCTCTTGATACAACGCTGCCGCGCTTTTATAGCCGCGAGTTCACCGTCAGAGGAACGGATGGCCTCTATGAGGCCGGAACGGGAACGGTGTTCCTTGACGGTATGGAGGAGGGCTTCGATACCCTTGAAATGTATAGGAAGTACCTTGGCAACAATGCAGAGTATAAGAAGGACTATTCTCCCGACTGCTGGCTGAATATCACCGAGGAGGAGAAGGAGAAGGGACACGGCGGAATGGATTATTTCGAGTTCAAGGCCTTCTTCGAGTGCCTGCGCGAGAATAAGCCCATGCCTATCGATGTATATGATGCCGCCACCTGGATGTGCATCACCTATCTTTCCGAGGCATCGGTTGCCATGGGTGGCCAGCCGATGGCAATTCCGGACTTCACCAACGGCGCTTGGGTAAACAGAGAGCCGATGGATGTTATGCCTCTTGGTAAAAGAAAGAATTGATTCGGCCAAGCAAGAAACGGAGAAAATAAAATGAAGGCAATTATAAACGGGAAAATTATATTGAAGGATCGCGTGCTGGATGGCTTTGCGCTTCTTTATACCGATGTGATCGAGGCCATTTTGCCTGCCGATCAGCTTCCCGCAGATGTGGAGACGATCGATGCCAACGGCGGCTTCGTTGCGCCCGGCCTCATTGATCTGCATATCCATGGCTATCTCGGCAAGGATGTGTGCGACGGCGAAGAGGAATCTATTCGCACCATCGCAGGCGGCATCGTGAAAAACGGTGTCACGGGCTTCCTTCCCACGACGATGACGGTGGATATGAAGGTCATTCGCGGTGCGCTTGAGGTTTTCCGCTCCCTTGTGGAGGAGAGTAAGCTCTGGCAGGGAAGTGCCATTCTTGGTGTGCACGCCGAGGGCCCCTTCATCAGCGAGAGCAA
>JAZTWU010000137.1:0-15826 GCA_045636085.1 Eubacteriales bacterium | reverse complement strand
ATAGGATCGCGGCGAACCACGCCAACGGCACCTGCGGCTGCGGCCGTGGTCTCGGAGGCCATAATGGAGCCTACGAACACACCGTTCTGCCAGCCGGTGGACTGATATACCAGAGGAGCCGTCTTTGCGCGGCGGCCGCCGAATACGGTCGCGCTGATCGGAACGCCTGCGGGATGGCTGAACTTATCGGAGATGCAGGGGCAGTTGGTTGCCATTGCGGTGAAGCGAGAGTTGGGATGAGCCGCATAGGTGGACTTATCCTTCTTATCAAATTTGGAGGCATCCCAAGGCTTGCCGGTCCAGTCGATCGCCTTCTTGGGAAGCTCGTTATTGAGACCCTCCCACCAAACGGTGTTGTCCTCAAGGTTGTGGCAAACGTTGGTGAAGATGGTATCACGCATAGCGGTATGCAGAGCGTTGGGGTTGGACTTCTCGTTGGTTCCGGGAGCAACGCCGAAGAAGCCGTTCTCGGGGTTTACTGCCCAGAGTCTGCCATCCTTGCCGACACGAAGCCAAGCAATATCGTCACCCACGCACCATACCTTATAGCCCTTGTTCTTATAAAGAGCGGGAGGAATGAGCATTGCAAGGTTGGTCTTTCCGCAAGCAGAGGGGAATGCGGCGCTGATGTACTTCACCTCGCCCTCGGGATTCTCGATACCGAGGATGAGCATATGCTCGGCCATCCAGCCCTCCTTGCGACCAAGGTAGGATGCGATACGAAGCGCGAAGCACTTCTTGCCGAGAAGAACGTTTCCGCCGTATGCGGAGTTAACCGACCAGATGGTGTTATCCTCGGGGAAATGGCAGATGTAGCGGTTCTCGGGATCAACCTGCGCGCAAGCGTGCAGACCCTTGATGAAATCAGCCTTATCGCCAAGTGCCTCAAGAACATTGAGACCAACGCGGGTCATAATAAGCATATTGAGAACGACGTAGATAGAGTCGGTCAGCTCAATGCCGTACTTTGCGAAATCAGAGCCAACGACGGACATAGAGTAAGGAATTACATACATCGTCTTGCCCGTATAGGAGCCCTTATAAAGCTTGGAAAGCTTTGCATAGCACTCCTTGGGATCCATCCAATAGTTGATGCTTCCCGCATCCTCCTTCTTAGAGGTGCAGATGAAGGTTCTGTCCTCCACGCGTGCTACGTCGTTCACAGCGGTTCTGTGCAGGTAGCAGTTGGGGAGCTTCTCCTCGTTGAGCTTAACAAGCTCACCGGTGGACAGAGCCTGCGCGCGCAGAGCCTCTGCCTGCTCAGCGGATCCATCGATCAGAACGATATCGGCGGGATTCACCATCTCAGCCATCTCTGCGATCCACTGGTTTACAAACTTGTTGTTCGTAACGTTGGTTTTCATTCGTTTATCTCCTTGTTTTATAATAATCCGAAGTCGGGAAAGCGGGTTTTCTTCCATTATATATAACGGCTGCGGAAAAAGCCAAACTTCCCACATTTAGATTATATCACATTCGTTTTGATTTTGCAATAAGGATTTCAAAATATTTTTGAAATTATAGAAAAATATACGAAGGCTTTTCTTTTCGACACAATCACGCCCTCTGCGGCAAGAGTTTTTGCCACACTTCCCCATTCTTTTTGCCAAAACGGGAGAAAAACAGGGCAAGCGGCATTTTCCCACATCCTCGCTTTTTCGCGCCTTTTGCTTTTTCTTGGCGCTTATTGTCGAATGCTCTGCAAAATTGGTTAATTTTACCATTTCAGGAGAGAAAACTTTGTCTATTCTTTCGCAGGATTCCCTCTTGATTTTCGATGGTAAATTATGGTAAAATTATCTTGCTACCAAATTTTACCATATCTCAACAAAACCGTTGGGAAAAAGGTTGCAATTCTTTCAAAAAAACAAAAAAACAACATCAAAGAGGAGACAAAAAATGGAAAACAATGCAAAAATTCTGATACTTTTGGAGGATGCGGAGGAAAGAAAAAGCCTTGCCGAGGGCCTGGAGAAATACGGCTTTTGCTCCGTTTATTCTCTTGGCGAGCCCGACAGGGCTTTTCATATGATGGAAAAGGATGGCTTCGATATCGTGATCACGGAGCTTTGGATGAGCGGAACGGACGGCATCAGCCTGATCCGCGCATCCGCTGAGCTTCCTGCAGAGAAAAAGCCGGGCTTCATTCTGCTCTCCCCGATCAACAAGCCGAGCATTCTGATCGATGCCACCGAGGCCGGTGCGGATATTTGCCTTCTGAAGCCCGCCGCCGTCAGCGCAATCGCGGGACACCTCCGTGCACTTGCAAGAGGCCGCGGTCGCGGCGGCGAGGGGCGCGTTGGCGCTCCGCTCTCGGATCTTGAGGCGCAGGTGACGAAGGTGATCCATCAGATCGGCGTTCCCGCGCATATCAAGGGCTATCAATATCTTCGATTCGCCATTCTGATGACGATCGACGACAGCGAGGTCATCAACTCCGTTACGAAGGTGCTCTACCCCACCGTTGCGAAAAAATACCAGACCACGACCTCACGCGTGGAGCGCGCGATCCGACACGCCATTGAGGTGGCTTGGGACAGAGGAGATATCGATACGCTCAATTCCTATTTCGGATACACGATTCAGAATTCGCGCGGCAAGCCGACGAACAGCGAATTCATTGCTATGATTGCAGACAATCTGCGGTTGAAATACAAATACTCGACCGTATAAAGCGATGCGCTCTGCGCCGTATCCTTGCCAAGCCTTGTGAAGCTGAGGTTTTCGCCATCCGTCAGCAAAACGACCGTTCCGTCCGTATCCGTGCGGTAGGTTTCAATCCCGCATAAGGCGAGACGGTGAATCGTTTCCTCGTGCGGATGACTGTACGTATTATCCACGCCGCAGCTGATCACCGCATACGCAGGATCCACGAGCGAAAGAAGCTCCTCGGAGGTGGAGGTGCGCGAGCCGTGATGACCGATTTTGAGAACATCTGCCTTCAAAGCATCCGTCGCTCCGTAGCGCTCCACCATATCCTCCTCGGATTTTTCCTCTGCATCTCCCGTGAAGAGAATGCTTCTCTCCCCGTACTGCAGGCGGAGGACGACGCTATGATCGTTGACGTCCTTATAAGTCGTTTTCAGCGGCGCGAGAATGCGAAAAACCGCATTTTTCAGCGTGTATTCATCCCCTGCCTCGGGGAGAAGGACGTTCACGCCGTTTTCCTCAAGAGCATCCAGCGTTTTTCTAAAGGTTGTGGAATCCTTGGTTTCATCGGGCATAATGCAGTTTATCACATCAAAGGTATTGATCACCTCGGGTGCGCCGCCGATATGGTCGGCATCGGGATGCGTGAGAACGAGATAATCGATCGTTTCAATTCCGAGGCTCTCTATGTAAGAAAGCATATATTCCTTATGCTCTCCGTTGGGCCAATCCCCCGTATCGATCATCAGGGTTTTATCCCCATCGACGACAAGGATGGCGTCCGCTTGTCCGACATCCAGAAAATGGACGGCAAGCTCCCCCTCCACGGGCGTTGGCGGTGGGGCTCCTGCAGGCGGCCCCGTGGGCGGCGGATCTGCGGGCAGATACCCCTCAAGTGCCTCCAGAAGTGCCGAGCAGGATGCGAGGGAAAGACAGAGGGCAACGACGAGCAATACGGAAGTGATGACCTTCGTGATTCTTTTCACGGTTACTCTCCTTATATTCAGTTAAAGTAGCGGCGTCCCTCCATTGCGCGATACAGCGTTACCTCATCGGCATATTCGATATCGCCGCCGACGGGAATACCGTAGGCCAAACGGGAGACGAAAACGCCCGACGGCTCAAGAATGCGGGCAAGGTATGCCGCCGTGGTATCTCCCGCGGGGGTGGGGTTGGTTGCAATAATGATCTCCTTGACCTCCCCTGCCTCAATGCGGGTGAGCAGCTCCTTGATCTTCAGCTTATCGGGGGTTATATTATCGAGGGGAGCAAGCGCACCGCCGAGCACGTGATAGGTGCCGCGATAGCCGCGCACACGCTCCATAACCATTACATCCTTTGCGTTTTCCACAACGCAGATCAGGGAGCGGTCTCTATCCTCATCACGGCAGATGTCGCAGACCTCGTCCGTGCAAAGCCCCTGACAAACGGGGCAGGTATGCACATCGCGCTTGGCACCGATGATGGCATCGGCAAAGCGGGCGGCCTCCTCCTCGGAAAGCTCCAGCATTGCAAAGGCATAGCGCGCGGCACTCTTACCGCCCACGCCGGGCAAGCGGCGGAATTCCTCGATCAGACGCTGAATGGGCGCAATATATTCTGCCATAGCGATCAGAACAGGCCGGGCATACCCATACCGCCGATGCTGCCCGTGATCTTCTGCATTTCCTCAGCGGAGATCTTCTCCACCTTGCCGATCGCCTCATTCATAGCGGCAACGATCAGATCCTCCAGCGTTTCGATATCCTCGGGATCCACGATCTCCTCGGCAAGCTTCACGGAAAGGATCTCTTTTTTTCCGTTGATCTTCACATTGACGACACCGCCGCCTGCGCTGACCTGGTATTCAGCGGCCTCCAGCTCCTCCTGCTTTGCGGCCATATCCTCCTGCATCTTCTGCGCCTGCTTGAGCATCGACTGCATATTGGCGGGGCCTCCGCCCATTCCTTGAGGTAATCTTACTTTCATTTTTCTATCTCCTTAAAAATTGTTTACGTTGATTTTAGAAGCTTTCAAGCTCGGAGGGAACGCCGCGCGCCACCCCTTCGCTCTTTTCCTTGATCAAAAGCGTGATCTCTGCGACCGAAACACCCTCAACCTCGGCAATCGCGCCCTTCACAAGCGTCATATCCTCCGCAGAGGCGGAAAGGCTCTTGGCAAAAAACGGCCGCATCGTCACGGTGAAGGTGCGCCCCTTGCATTCCACGGCGGCGCCGATAAATTTGGAGGAAAGCGAGCGCTTCAATTCACCGATGCGCTCGATCACGCGATTCCATTTCTCGTACGGACGCGCACTTTCCTCAACGGGGTTAGCGGGCGCGGCGGGTCTTTCCTCCTTGGGTGCCTCCTCTTTTGCCTTCGGCTCAGCGGCAACGGGAGCGACCTCCCTTTTCTCCTCCTCGGCAGGAAGAGCGGCACCGCCCGCATTGATGGAAATCTTCATTCGGGAAAGCTCCCTCTCCACCTGCTCCAGCCGCACGGCAAGCGCCTCGGCCGTTGCCATCAGCTTCGGCTCACACATACGCGTCAGCGTAATTTCCGCAACCGAGCGCTTGGACTCCCCTGCTCTCTGCATCTGCGAGAGCGCATCGGAGAGAAGGCTCGTGTGATAATAGATCTTCTGCATAGAGAACTTTGCGCCGAGCGACTGCATCGAGGCGTATTCATCCTCCGTTAAATCCAGATAGGCTCTTGCATCGGGATAATTTTTCACGACCATCATATCGCGATAGGCATCCATCAGCTCCTGCCAGAAAACCGAAAGATCGCTTCCCGAAAGCACAACCTCCGAGATCACACGATAGGTGCCGACGAAATCTCCGTCCGCGAGAGCGGAAAGGGTTCGGTACGCGGCGTCACGGTTTCCCGATCCGACGGTGGCGCGAACGAGCGCACCGTCCACCGCCTTATGCGATCCCGCACAAAGCTCCAGAAGGCTGACGGCATCACGCATACCGCCAAGAGAGGCGCGGGCAATTACGCGCGCACCGTCCTCACGAAGGTCGATTTTCTCCTCCTCTGCGATGCGGAAGAGGCGCTGCATAATAACCTCTGTCGGAATTCTTTTGAAATCAAAACGCTGACAGCGGGATACAATCGTCGTCGGAAGCTTATGAAACTCCGTCGTTGCAAGGATGAAGACCACATAGTGCGGCGGCTCCTCCAACGTTTTCAAAAGCGCATTGAAGGCCGAGCCCGACATCATATGCACCTCGTCGATGATATAAACGCGGTATTTCAGCTCTGCGGGAAGAAAGGCGATCTCCTCCTTGAGGTCACGCACATTATCAACACCGTTGTTGCTCGCCGCGTCCATTTCTATCACGTCCGTGGCACGGCCGCTCTCGATGCTCTTGCAGGCCTCACAGCAGTTGCAGGGATTGCCGTTTCTCGGATTTTCGCAGTTTACGGCCTTGGCCAAAATCTTGGCACAGCTCGTTTTTCCCGTTCCGCGCGAGCCGCAGAAGAGATAAGCGTGCGATATTTTATTCCGGGAAACCTCGTATTTCAGAATGTCCGTCGTGGCATTCTGGCCGCAAACCTCATCAAAATCCGCGGGTCGCCATTTTCTGTAAAGCGCGCGATATTCCGACATCTCTACCTCCAACATTTTTAAAAAAAAGAAAAGCGTAGACGGAACGAGCGAGTGCGCCCGCCTTTGCCGTATACGCAATTTCGGTAATTTTGTTCGGTGTGTCAGAAAGAGCCATACACCCTCCCGTCGAATATACTCTTACGCACGGTAACCGCCCCTTCTGCTCCGGACAGGCACCCCTGCGGCACACACGGTAAACCGCTTAATGCTGCTTGGTTCCCCACCTGACATGGTTCACGGCCTCGCATTGCGCAAGACCCATCCTTCATCACAGAAAAAGACGGTGCAGACTACACAAAAGCAACCCTTGGGGAGGGAATGAATCCCTGCTATAGCGGATTTCAGGTACAAGGCACCGCTACCGCCCCGACTGGTATGACTCCATCTGACACACGGAACGCTGCATTTTACAGCTAATATATTATAACAGATATTTTCCAAAAATACAAGGGGAAAATGCAAGTATTCAAAAATATTTTTTACGGCGTGACAAATCCGCCGCTGATATTGAGGATCTCGCCCGTGATAAAGCCCGCGTGCTCGGAGCAGAGAAAAAGCGCGGCGCGCGCAACCTCCTCGGGACGGCCGAGGCGGCAAAGCGGCGTTTCCTCCGTAAGTGCGGCAAGCGCATCCTCAGAGAGCGCGCGATTCATATCCGTTTCGATCACACCGGGGGCAATCGCATTGACCGTGATGCCGCTGGGACCGACCTCCTTGGCAAGCGCCTTCGTGAAGCCGATCAGCCCCGCCTTGGCGGCGGAATACGGAACCTCGCAGGAGGCACCGACGAGCCCCCACATTGAGGAGATATTGACGATTCTTCCGCTCTGCGCACGGATCATATCGGGAAGCACGGCGCGGCTATAAAGAAAGGGCGCCGTCAGATTGATGCGGAGCATTCTCTCCCAATCCTCGCTTGCGGTATCCGTCAGCAAGGAAAAGGCCGAAACGGCCGCGTTATTGATAAGACAGTCGATTCCGCCAAGCGCCGATCGCGCCTGCTCGACCGAGGAAAGGATCTCGCTTTCGCTTTCCGCATCGGCACGGATGGCGATTGCGCCCGTTTTTTCGGAAAGTGCCCCGGCCTCCTGCTCGGAGCGAAGATAGGTGAAAGCAACGCGATAGCCCCCGGCAGAAAACAGCTCCACCATAGCGCGACCGATGCCGCGCGAGCCTCCCGTGATCAGAACTCTGCGCATAATGCCTCCAAAAAAGATTCTTTTCTTTATTTTATACCAAAACGAAAAAAAAGTCAACTGCGGATTTTTGCTTGCAAACGGCAAGCGCTTATGCTATAATCATAGAAAAACGAAGGGAGGGCGCCCAAGTGATCCTCATTATCCATCCAAAGCTGAAAAACGCCAAGCAGACGGCGGAAATCTTTTATTATATGGGGATTCCCGCCGTTGCGAGACGGCCGAAGGAGGCTCTATCCGAGGCCTCGCTGATCTATCGCGCGGTTTTGATCGAATGCCCCTCCGAGCTTCCCTGCCCCGAGGAATATCTCGCAAGGCTTTCCTTGCTTTGCGGCAATACGCCGATCTTTTCTCTGTGCGAGCTACCTGCCGACAAGGCGCTTTCTCCTCTTTTTGCAATGAGCTTTGACAAGGATTCCTATTCCTCGACGATCCTTGCAAAGATTCGGAGAATGCAGAGAGAATGCGGCCTTCCGCTTCTCGGAAGCTATTCCCTTGCGGGGCTTTGCCTTGACTGCGATGCAAGATCGCCGCATTACTGCGACGAGCCGATTGCCTTCACGAAAACCGAGGCGATGATTTTGCGCTATCTGATCCGCACCTATCCCGAGCCGATCTCCGTGCACCATCTTCTCCGCTATGCGATGCGCCCCGAAAGTCTTTCCGAGCCTGCAAGCATCCGCACGCATATATGGAGCATCAACCGAAAATTCGAGCAAAGAACCGGCCGTCGCCTGATCGAATCACTTCAAGGGGAGGGATACAGAATTCTCACTCCGGAAACAGAAGCCGCGCTCGTTTAATTTTCCGCATATGAAAAAGCCTCCTTTCATACGATTTTGTATGGAAGGGGCTTTTTTGCCCCAAAGGAGGGCTTATGCTACGGTTTTCACACATACTTTTCCGTTTTTTATCCCTGATTCTCGGTCTTTCGGAGGTGCAAAGCTTTCCGCCGCCCCTATCTGCGGAGGAGGAGCGCGCGCTTTTTGAAAAAATGAAGGCGGGCGATGCGCGCGCCAGAGACCGCATCATCGAGCACAATCTCCGTCTCGTTTCTCACATTATACGCAAATATTACGCCTCATACCCCGCGCCCGACGACCTTCTCTCCATCGGCAGTCTCGGCCTGATCAAGGCCGTTGACACCTTCCGTTATGAGGTGGGAGCGCGGTTTGCGACCTACGGCGCAAAATGCGTGCAAAACGAAATTCTGATGTTTTTCAGAAGTCGGAAAAAGACGGGATGCGAGGTCTCCATTCACGAGACCATCGATATGGACAGAGACGGCAATCCCCTGACCTATCTTGACATTATCAGCGTTCCCGATACGATCACGGAGACCGTTGACCTCTCCGTGCATCTGGAGCGCATCCGCGAATTGATCGAAACCGTTTTGGACGAGAGAGAAAAGCAGATCATCGTTTTGCGATACGGGCTTCGCGGATATGCGCCGCGCACGCAACGCGAGGTTGCCTCTTATCTTTCCATTTCACGCTCGTACGTTTCAAGAATTGAAAAAAAGGCGCTGGAAAAGCTGCGCGAAAGCTTTGGAAGGCGACCTGATTTTGACGATTGATTTTTTCGTATAAAAATGAGAAAACGAGAAAAACTAAGATCGGGCACTCGGATTTTATAAAATAGCCAAATAGAAAAGGCAAGGTAAACGAAATGTCTGTTATCAACAAAATTGCGCTCGTGATCGCGATCATCGGCGCGCTGAACTGGGGTCTTGTCGGCCTCTTCTCCTTCGATGCGGTTGCTTGGATCGCAGGAGGCTCGACGGCGCTTTTGGCAAGAATTATCTATATTGCCGTGGCGCTGGCGGGACTTTGGTGCATCACGCTTCTCTTCCACAGCGAAGAGGATTATCGCATCGACTCGCACGCATAAAAAACGGGGTCTTTCGCAGGACGGTCGGTTCTGCGACGGGCCCTTTTCCTTTTTCGCCAAAAAACGGCACGAACCGCATCTTTGCACCCGCCATATACTGATAAGGGAAGAAAAATTCCTTTTATTCCCTGTTTAAAACGGGGAGATTTTCGGCAAAAATAGAAATGAAAAGAAGCGGAGGCAACGGTTGGATATCCGTTTGCCTTTCTTTGGAAAGTGAGAAGAAAATGAACATAAAACGCGGAGATATTTATTACGCCGATCTGAGTCCCGTCGTCGGAAGCGAGCAGGGCGGGCTTCGCCCCGTGCTTATCGTGCAAAACGACGTTGGCAACCGATACAGCCCCACCGTGATCGCGGCCGCCATCACCTCGCGCCTGAGCAAGGCAAAGCTCCCCACGCATATTGACATTATGGGAAGCCACGTGGGGCTTGCAAAGGATAGCGTGATCCTGCTTGAGCAGATCCGAACGCTCGATAAGCGCCGCCTCCGAGAAAAGATGGGGCATCTCGACGAGGCCACGATGACCTCCGTTAACAACGCGATCGAGGTAAGCTTCGGTCTTATGGAAACAGAGAGGGGCGCGCGGTGAGTGCGGCCGCGCGGCGCTCTTTTTTAAGAAGAGAGACGGCCGCGCGGCGGCATTGCTTTTCTCTATCATAAAAAAGCGCGCCAATGCATAGGATAAAGCAGAAAAAAGAGGAACGCCAAGAAAGGAAGAAAGCAAAAATGAATCAATATTTGCCCGAGGGAGGCTACATAAAAAGCACGGAAAACCGCGAGATGACGGCGAGCCGCGAGGGGCTGGAGAGAGCACTTATGCTCGGCAAAATCCTTGAGGCACCCGCCGTGCTCTGCGATCACGCACTTTCGCTCCATATTGCGCTGGGCGCGGGTCTGCACGGGATCATCCCCAAGGAGGAATCGGGAATCCCCGCCGAGGGAGAGAGAATGAAGGATATTGCCATTCTCACGCGCGTTGGAAAGCCCGTTTGCTTCAAGGTTCTCGGCTTTGAGATGCGCGGCGGCGAGCGCGTTGCCATCCTCTCCCGCAGGAAGGCGCAGGAGGAATGTATGCTTCATTATACCGATGCGCTCTGCCCGGGGGACATTCTGCCCGCACGCGTGACGCATCTTGAAAACTTCGGCGCCTTCGTTGACATCGGATGCGGCATCATTTCCCTGCTTTCCATCGACTGCATTTCCGTTTCCCGCATTGCGCACCCCTCGGAGCGCCTTTGCATCGGCGAGGGGATCCATTGCGTTATGAAGAGCCGAGATGCGAGAGGCCGCATCTATGTTTCGCAAAGAGAGCTTCTCGGAAGCTGGGAGGAAAACGCAGCGGAATTTTCACAGGGGCAAACGGCGCTCGGCATCGTGCGCAGCGTTGAGCCCTACGGCATCTTCGTTGAGCTTTCCCCGAATCTTGCGGGACTTGCCGAATACCGTGCGGACATCAAGGAGGGACAGAGCGCCGCCGTTTATATCAAGAGCATCCTTCCCGAAAAAATGAAGATCAAGCTGATCATCATCGACGCCGCGGCCGCGCCCGTGTTTCGCGCCCCCACGCGCTACTTCATTGATCCGAGTGCCGTTGCGCATATTGACGGCTGGGTTTATTCACCGATCGGCGCAAGAAGAAGGATCGAAACCGTTTTTTCCTGAATGTATTTTTCGAAAAGCGCCGCATTTGCCCTTGCTTTTTTCAAAAATCTGTGTTACACTAAGAAAAAAACGAGGTGTGACGGATATGGTGAATATCGGCAACGACTGGGATGCGCTTCTCGGCGAGGAATTTACAAAGGATTATTACCTCACCCTGCGGGAATTTTTGAAGAAGGAATATTTCAGCAAAACGGTGTATCCGCCGATGGGTGATATCTTCAATGCATTGAAATATACCTCTTTTTCGCAAACAAAGGTTGTCATATTAGGTCAAGATCCCTATCACGGCCCCGGGCAAGCGCACGGACTTTGCTTTTCCGTTCAGCCGGGAATCAAGTTTCCGCCTTCTCTTCAAAACATCTTCAAGGAGCTTTCCGAGGAATACGGATTTGCGCCCCCGAAAACGGGAGAGCTGACCGAATGGGCGAAGCGCGGCGTTTTGCTTCTCAACACGACTCTGACGGTGCGCGAGGGCTCGCCGCAAAGCCACAAGGGGCAGGGCTGGGAGATTCTGACGGATGCAATCATCTCTCTTTTAAACCAAAAGACCGAGCCCGTGGTTTTTCTGCTCTGGGGCGCAAATGCTTGGGCAAAAAAGCCGCTGATCAAAAACCCCTTGCATCTCGTTTTGGAATGTGCGCACCCGAGTCCGCTTTCCGCTTATCGCGGATTTTTTGGATGCGGACATTTCAGAAAGGCGAACGAGTATCTCGAAAAATGCGGACTTTCTCCCATCGATTGGGAGCTGAAATAAATAAAAAAATGCTTTTCGCTACCCCAAAAAACCGGGCGGCAAAAAGCATTTTTTATTTTACTTTCGGGCCGTTTTATGCAAAACGCTTGACGAGGAAATACAGAAGAACGAGCGCACCGAGAGCGATGCGATAAATGCCAAAGGGCTTAAAATCGTGGCGCTTGACGAAATCCATCAAGAAGCGGATCGTTGCAAGCGAAACGGCGAAGGAAACGACGATACCGACCAAAAGAAGTCCGATCTCCGCCCCCGTGGCGGTGTATCCGTCGAGAAGAAATTTGACAACCTTGAGTCCCGATGCGCCGAGCATCACGGGGATCGCCATAAAGAAGGAAAATTCAGCGGCGGCAGTGCGGGAAACACCGTGAAGCATTCCGCCGAGGATCGTGGATCCCGAGCGCGAGGTTCCGGGCACGAGAGAAAGCACCTGATATGCACCGATCACAAGCGCATCCCGATAGGTGAGCGCATCCACCGTTTCCACGCGGAAGGCTTTTCCCTTCCTTTTGCGCTCGATCACGATGAAGAGAACGCCGTACACGATCAGCGCGATGGCGACGACGATATAATTCATCAAATGCGCATCCAGAAAATCGTCGAGAAAAAGACCGAGCACGGCCGCAGGGAGAACGCCGACGATCACCTTCCCGAAAAGGCTCCATGTGGCGCGGCGCTCGGCCGCGCTTTTTTTCTTCGACCAAGGATTGAGCTTATCGAAGAAATAAACGGGAACGGCAAGGATCGCGCCCAGCTGGATCACGACCAAAAACAACGAGAGGAAGGCTTCGCTGACGGAGAGCTTAACAAATTCGTCCACAAGGATCATATGACCCGTGGAGCTGATGGGAAGCCACTCCGTTATTCCTTCGACAACGCCGATCAAAAAGGCTTTCAAAAATTCAACAAATTCCATTTTTTACTCCAAAAATGCAGAAATTGAATATATTTATTTACATTCCACGAATAATATCGCCCGTTTTCATACAAAAAGGCGCCTGAATGCTGAAGGTCATATAAGGATGCGGTGCAGACTCTATATCCTCGCCCGCTTCGTTTTTCATCCCTTCTATCACAAAGGGAACGGCGACCTTTCCCGGCGTCAGATGCGCGACGGACTCTCCGAGCGAGACCTTATTTCTCTGTGCAAGGATGGCGCGCCCCGTGCTCTCATCATAGGAAAGAACGACGGCAAGATAGGCCTTTTCCTTCAAGTATCCGTTATCTTTAGCGGTATTGGCATCCTTGAAGCTATCCGAGAAATAATAGCCCGTTGCATATTCTCTATGCGAGACGGAGGAAAGCTCGGAAAGCCAAGCGGAATCATATTTATAATCCCCCGAAAGATAGGAATTCATCGCTATTTTATAGGTATTCGTGACAACGGCGGTATAGTACGCCGATTTCATTCTTCCCTCGATTTTGAAGGAATCGATTCCCGACTCCATCAGCTCGGGGATATGCTCAATCATACAGGTATCGCGGCTCGCCATCACGAAGGTTTCACCGCCGTGCTCCTCCAAGGGAATGACGAGATCGGGGCGCTTTTCCTCGCGGATCTCGCCATAAAGCGAATAATTCCATCGGCAGGGCTGGGCGCACATACCGCGATTGGCATCGCGGCCGATAATATGATTGGAAAGAAGGCAACGGCCGCTATAAGAAACGCACATAGAGCCGTGGATAAAGGCCTCCAGCTCCAGATCCTCGGGGATCGCGGCGCGAATGGCCTTGATCTCGGAGAGCGAGAGCTCGCGCGAGAGCACCACGCGCTTTGCGCCGAGGGCGCGCCACGCAAGGCAATCCTCGGAGCTGACGGCGCTTGCCTGCGTTGAAATATGAAGCTCGATTTCGGGGAGCATTTTTCTTGCAAGGGAGAGCACGCCGATGCTTCCAACGATCAAGGCATCGGGACGGATCTCCCTAAGCGCAAGAAAATATTCCTTCAGCGCCTCATACTGATATTCTCTGGGCATCGTATTCACCGTCAGATACACACGGACACCGCGCTCGTGCGCATAGGTCACAGCCTCGGCAAGCTCCTCGAGCGAGAAGTTATCCGCCGCGGCGCGCATACCGAAGGCCTGCCCCGAAAGATACACCGCATCCGCTCCGTAGAGAATCGCGGCCTTCATTTTTTCAAAATTTCCGGCAGGAGATAAAAGCTCGGGCTTTTTCTTCATAGCGTTATATTGCTCCCATCGTTTTCTTCTTTTCTTTTTCTATCATAGCATATTTTCCGCAGGATTGCAAGAATTTTCTTCGGGCAGGGCGATCAGATCCAGATCCCAAGCGGGCACAACGCCGAGGCGGCGAAGATAAAGCGAATACCCTTCGGGCAGGCTTTCCTTCAAATGCAAAACCAGCGAGAATATATCCTCGCTTCTGTGATAAAGCGAAACGGAAAGCGCGGGGCGCGAATGCGCAACCGTCTGCGCCGAGCCGCGCAAAGCCTCAAGCTCGCTTCCCTCAACATCGTATTTGATATAATCCACGAAAAGCCCCTCGCAAATTTTATCCACCGTTAAGAGCGGGACGGTATCCTCCCGATGCTCAAAGGATGCGCCGACGAGGGAGGAATTGCGATTGGAGCTTCCAAAAAAGGTTGCCTCGCCCTCCGAGGAATAAAGCGCACCGAAGACAGGCGTGATCCGAGGCTCTGCCTCGGCCGCACGCGAGAGCTTTTTGAAGATCTTTTTATCGGGCTCCACGGCGATCACACGCGCAAGGCGAGAAAAAACGGAAAGCGCCTCCTTGGCAGTATCTCCGTGATAGGCGCCGCCGTCGAGCATCGTTTTCATCCTCTCTGCGGGGAGAAGCGAAAGAATCTCTTCCCTTTTCTGCACCTTTGCCATCAGGGGCGCGAGCCTTCCGGAGAGCTTATAATGAAGCACCGAGGCAAATACGGCGCGCGAGGTCTCATCGGCGAGAGAAGCATAGGCCTTTTCGATTTTTTCATAATTTTGGTTATAAAACGCGCGATCAAAATACGCATCTCCCGAAACGGGCATATCGGGGATATAGAGCGTATAATCGGCATCCAGCGAGAAAAAGAGAGAAAGAACCTCTTCCCTGCCCGATGCAAAGGAAAGCACGATCACGAAATCGGGATAGGTCTCTTTGATCTCGGAAAAGGATTTCACACGGCGGCCGTGAAAGCTATGACCGCGCACGAATCCATCCGAGGCAAAAAAATCCGCCACGGTGATCCTATATTTTTCAAAGCGCGAAAGAAGCTTATCCGCGCCGTTTCCCATTCCGTACACAACGATAGGGCGCTTTTCGGCCGCCAGCGTATCCCAAAGATCGGCCTCGCAGGGATAGGACGGCAATGAAAAAAATTCGTTTTTCATAAAAACTCCAAAATTGACGACAAGAACTTGAAAAGAGCAAAAAAATATGCTACAATAAGAGCATAATACAATATTTAAGGAAGGTTTATCTTATGGACTGCTTATTTTGCGCCATCGTGAAGGGCGAAATCCCCTCCAAAAAGGTTTATGAGGACGAAAAGTGCTACGCTTTTTTTGACATTGCACCTCAGGCACCCGTGCACTGCCTCGTCGTTCCCAAGTGTCACATTCCCTCCGCCGATGCAATCACCGCGGAAAATGCCGACATCGTTGCCCACATTTTCTCCGTGATCCCCAAGATCGCCAAGGAGCTTTCCCTCGGCGACGGCTATCGCGTGATCACCAATATCGGCGAAAACGGTTGCCAATCCGTCAAGCACCTGCATTTCCACATCCTCGGTGGCAAAAAGCTCTCCGAGCAGATGGCATAAAGCACCCTTTAAAAGCTTCCCGCAACTCGCGGGAAGCTTTTTTATTTTTTCTCTTGCACCGAGGAGCAACGCAGTATTTGAGAATTTATTCATGCAAACCTTGCGCAGAAGAAATTTTCAAAGACAAGGCGCAAGCACGCGCGCGACCCAAAGCCGTATTTGAATACGGCGAGGGGAGCAAGTCGGGCGGCAGCGCTATATTTGCAAATTTATTCAAGCAAACCCTGCGCAGAAGAAATTTTCAAAGACAAGGCGCAAGCACGCGCGCGACCCAAAGCCGTATTTGAATACGGCG
>JAZTWU010000136.1:0-14300 GCA_045636085.1 Eubacteriales bacterium | reverse complement strand
GTCATTCGCGGCTCTGACAGCCCACCGGGCTGTCATTCAGTACCGCTCCTACTTCGAGTCCCCTTCGACGCACCAAAAAAAGAGAACCAAACACGCGGCTTGGTTCTCTTTTTTTGGTGCACCTCCAGGGACTCGAACCCTGGACCCACTGATTAAGAGTCAGTTGCTCTACCAGCTGAGCTAGAGGTGCGTGATCTAACTGCGGAAAAAATTATAGCATAAAAGGAAGGGAATGTCAAGCCCTTTGCGAAAAAAACTTATAAAAGAAGAAAAAACTTTCTTTTTGCGCTTCTGAAAAGCTTTGATTTTGAAAACAATTTGAAAACAGGAATTGGAAAAAGATTGTTTCTTATCTTCTGCCGCGGCTCTGTGTTTGAAATAAGAATGCCTGAAAAAGCCAACAAAAAACGATAAAATGCAAACAAAACATTCTCTTTTTTGTGCAAAAATGCGAAAATCTCAAAAAATCCTGTCGCCTTTTTTCGTTTTTTGTTTGATTATGGAAAACGAAAGTGCGGAGGGAGGGGCGCGGAAAAGATTGACAGCGCCCTCTCTCTGTGCTATAATATCTTTTAGTTAAATAACCTTTCAAAGCTTTTCGGGAGAAAAAAGATGAAAAAGGAAAAGAAAAAGCCGCAGCGCCTTGTGTGTCTTCGGCACCGCGTGAGCTTCTTTCTTGCGCGATGCGTCGGCTTTGTGATGAGTTTTATGTACGGCTGTCGCTACCGCGTTTTTCGCGGAAGGCGCGGACAGAATTATTTCATACTTTCCAATCACCAAACGCTTCTTGATCCGCCGCTTCTTGCTATGAGCTTCCGTATGCCCGTTTATTTTGTTGCGGGGGAAACGCTTTTTAACGATAGCATTCCGTCGCGGCTTTTGCGCTACCTTTTTGCTCCCATCAAGAAGATGAAGGGAACGGCCGACGTCGCCTGCATCCGCAGTATGGTGCGCGTGGCGCGGGAGGGCGGAACCGTTGCCATCTTCCCCGAAGGAAACCGCACCTGGACGGATACTCCCTTTTACGTAGATCCCGCGATCTGCTCATTGATCCGCCTTCTGAAGCTTCCGCTACTGCTTTATCGCTTCGAGGGTGGCTACGGCGTGGATCCCCGCTGGGGCGGGTCGAGACGCAAGGGGCGCTTCGTCTGCGGCGTTTATAAGGAGATTTCCGTTGAGGAGATTGCCGCTATGTCGGACGAGGCACTGTACGGCACCGTTTTGACGGCGCTCACCGTCACCGATGCAGAGAGCGGATTTTTATATCGGAGCGCCGCACGTGCCGAGTATCTGGAGCGACTGCTTTTCATTTGTCCGAAATGCGGCGCGATTTCGTCTCTTCGCTCCGAGGGAGATCATATTCGTTGCTCCCGATGCGGGCTTTCCGTTACATACGGCGAGGATCTTCGGCTTTCCTCGGAGGATCCGAGCCTCGGCTTCTCCTCGCTGAAGGAATGGTATGATTATCAGCTTTCCGCCGTGCGTGGAATGAAGATCGGTAAGGAGCAGGTGATCTTTTCGGATGCGGATGCCGTGCTTTACGACAAAACGGGCGAAAAGCGCATCCTTATCGCGAGGGGCAACTGCATTCTCACCGATACGAAGCTTTCTGTGGGAGAAACGCAGATCCCGCTTTCGGGCATCCGTGCCGTCAGCGTGGTTGGCGGAAGAAAGCTCGTTTTTCACACGGAGGAGCGGTTTTATATTCTCACGGGCGATGCGCGCTTCAACGCGATCAAATACGCCCTCGTCTTTAATGTTCTGCCAACAGCAATAAAGGAGGAAAAATACTATGGCCTTCACCTTTAATAGTTTTTCCGACACCGTCGTTTGGGGCTTTCTCGTTCAGTTTTTTATTTTGATGGGCGCACTTCTTCTGGCAAACACGATCCGCCGCAAGGTTGGCGTGATCCGTAAAAGCCTTGTGCCCACGGCCTTGATCGGCGGCTTGATTTTGCTTTTGCTGAAATTGATCCCCGGCGTGGGGAATACGATCAATCGGGATATGATGGAGGTCTTCACCTACCATTGCCTTCCCATCGGATTTATCGCGCTTGCGCTGAAGCGCGTGAAGGGGAAGAAGAATTTCTCCACGAAAACGGTGCTGGAGAGTGGCGTCCTGCAGGGCTCCGTTTATGCAATGCAGGGGGCGCTCGGCCTTTTGGTGACGATTTTGCTTTCCTTCTTGCTTGCAGACGGATTTTTCCCCGGCGGCGGCATCTTGCTCGCGCTCGGCTTCGGTCAGGGCACGGGGCAGGCGCTCAATTACGGAAAGATCTATGAGGCTGACCACGGCTTCGTGGGCGGTACCTCCTTTGGCTTAACGATCGCAACCGTGGGCTTTCTCGTGGCGGCGGTGGTGGGCGTCATCTTTATGAATATCCTCCGCGTGCGCGGCAAGCTCGTGATCGCGCCGAAGAAAACGGGGCTTGCGGAGGAGAAAATCGAGGATTACGTTTCTGAAAACGAGGTTCCGAATACCGAATCCGTCGATAAGCTTACGCTCAATATGGCCATGATCCTTCTGGTATACGGTATCACCTATGCGATTATGCGCCTGGTGAATATCAATCTTATCTGGGGCTTCAACTTCCTTCTCGGCACGGTCGTTGCCGTCGGAGTGAAGCAGCTGCTCGTCTTTTTCCAGAAGCTTGGTCTTGCGCACAGGCATCTGACGAACGATTATCTTCTCGACCGTATCAGCGGCTTCTTCTTTGACATTATGATCATCTCGGGCGTTGCCGCGATCGATCTCGATGACCTTTCCGCAATGTGGCTTCCTCTTCTGATCGTATGCCTCGTCGGAACGGTGGCGACCTTTATTTATCTCCGCTTGGTTTGCAACCATATTCACAAGGGCTATGAAAACGAAGCCTTCTTTGCATTCTTCGGAATGCTGACGGGAACGGCGAGTAGCGGAATGATCCTTTTGCGCGAGCTGGATCCAAGCTTTGAAACGCCTGCGGCCTCGAATCTCGTCTTTTCCGGAATGCCCGCGATTGTCTTCGGTGGCGGCCTTCTTTTGCTCCTCGGTTATGCGCCCTTGGGGCTTTTTGAGGCGATCGTATCCTGCGCCGTGCTGATACTCTCGGTTGTTTTGTTCACGCTGATTCTTTTCCGCGATAAGCTGAAAATCGGAAAAAAGAAAGAGAAAACCGAATAAGGGAAAAGTTCGTTTTGGGGCGAGCGCGGGAGAGAAAAACGCGCTCGCCCCCTCTTATTCGTGCGAGCGCAAAAAAATATATTTTTTTATTTAAAACGGTTGAAAAAAACGCATCGGTATGCTATACTATCCGTAATAGAAGAAATTTCAATTAAAAAGCCGCATCGCGGTAGACGAAGCGTATGAAAGAAAGGTATCGCCAAAACCGAAAACCCCCTTTTCGTATGGGCTTTTTGCCTACCCTGCCGATGCGGCCTTTTTCTATCAAAAACAAAAACCATAAAGAGTGAGGACAAAACTATGATGCTGACGGATAAGCAATTTTATAAGGCGGCGCTGAATCTTGGAATCGAGGAGCTGAAAAAGGCAAGCGACCTTTATTTTGCAGGCGATGCCGAGGGAGCGGCGGCTGTTTTTGCCGCTTATGTAAGAGAGAATCTCGATTATGAGCATTTCTTCAGGCTTCCCGGCGCAGATATCGGCGATAAGGAAAAGGCGGTTGCCGCGGCTGAGCGCGTAATGCAGGGCTATTTCTGGGCGGCAGGCTATGTGCATCAGTATGAGAACTTAGAGGTGGATTGGGAGAAAAACCAAACCCCGAATAACTACGGAGAGTATGTCTGGCAGCTTTCGCGTCACGGTGAATTCTGCACTCTCGCCAAGGGCTATCTGCATACGGGCGATAAGAAATATGCCGAGGCCTTCAATAAGCTGATCGAATCCTGGATCGATCAGGTGGAGTTTCCGATCGCCGATATTGCAAACCGCCACGGCTCGTATTCGCATACGGGCTGGCGCACGCTGGAGTCGGGCATCCGTATGGGTATGCCCTGGCAGGTTCCGATCTTTGCCTTTATGAGAGACGGGCTGATCCCCGATCTTCTCGTCGTGAAGATCTTCAAGTCCATCTGGGAGCACGCCTTCCATCTGCGCTATTATTGCTCCAGCCATAACTGGCTTCTTTCCGAGCTGATGGGCTTTGCGCACATTGCGATCCTTTATCCCTTCTATGACCGTGCGGCCTCCTGGAAGAGCTTTATCTTTGACCGTCTTGTCAAGGAGCTGGACGTTCAGCTTTATCCCGAGGGCTTCCAATATGAGCTGACGACGGGGTATCACCTCGTCTCCATCAAGGAGTATCTCAATGTTGTCAACCTTTGCAAGGCTTTTGAGCTTGAGGTCCCCGAAATGATGATGAGCCGCATCCATCAGATGTACGAGGCGGAATTCCGCCTGATGGGCCCCGACTTCCAGTGCCTCGGCCTGAACGACGGATCCTATACGCCGATGTATAATTACGCCAAGACCGCCCTTACGCATTTTCCGGGCGATCCCTTCTTCACCGCAGTGCTGACGAAGGGCGCAGAGGGCGCATTCCCCGAATATAATTCCGACGTATTCCCTTATATCGGCCATTGTATGATGCGCACGGGCTGGGATGAGAAGGCGATCTTTGCTCATTTTGACAGCGCGTATTACGGCTGGGGACACGCGCACGAGGATAAGCTTTCCTTTAACCTTCACGCCTACGGAAAGAGACTTCTTTCGGATGGCGGAAACTTCGCCTATGATAGCTCGAAAATGCGCAGTATGACGGTGCTCACCCGCGCGCATAACACCGCAATGGTGGATGAAAAGGATCAGCGCCGCGGCTATAACACCGATTTCCGCAAGATCGAGGAAAAGGCCGTGATCGAAAAGATCCCCTCCGACCTCTCTTGGAATTTCGGCGAGGATTATGAGGTTGCAGAGGGACTTTATAACTGCGGCTACGGCACCGAGTCTGCTGTTTTCGTGGATCATCACAGAAAGGTGATCTTCTTCAAGAAGGGTCTCGGCATTGCAAAGCCCTTCTTCGTTCTGCTTGATAGCTTCACGCCCAAGGATGAAAACGAGCACCTTTACGAGGTTCTCTTCCAGCTGGATATTCAGCCCTATACGGTAGAGGGCGGCATTGTCACCGCCGATCACGGCGACGGCGTTAAGCTTTCGCTTGTCAGCTCCGCGCCCGTGAATATCGTTGTTGGCCAGAATGAGCCGCGTTATATGGGCTGGAGAAAGATCGAGGGCCATTCGGGCGAGGATATCGTGCATAATCCCGCACCTGCCGTGCTCTTCACGGAAAAGGGAAGAGAGGCCTTTGTTGCCACGGCCGTTTATCCCGCAGAAAACGAGACCTGCCCCGTTGCAAAGATTTCCTGCGATAAGGATAGCTTTGCGATCACTATGACGGATGGCTCCGTGCATACCTTCAAGAAGAACGATGCGGCATTCGCCACGATGGGAACGGCAGAGCGCCTTGAAAAGGGGCTTGCACTTCGTTAATCTTTTTCGTTTGACATTTAAGGAGAAAAGCAATGCTTTTATCAGATAAGCAGTTTTATACCGCCGCCTTGGATCTCTCCATTCCCGAAATCAAGGAATGTAAAGCGCTTTTTCTCGCAGGCAAGCTCGAGGAGGCAAACCGCCTCTTTGCCCGCTTTGCGAGAGAGAATCTGGATTATGAAAAATTCTTCACGCTTCAGCTCGTGAAGGATTACCGCACGCGCATCGATGCCGAAGCGGCCATTGCCTCGGCGGATCGCACCTGCGCGGGAGAGATCAGCTCCTGTGGCGTTTCCTATGTCTGCGAGGATCTTTCCAAGCTGGATTGGAGCTATAACCCGACGGAAAATAATTACGGCGAATGGGTCTGGCAGCTTTCGCGCCACGGATTTTTCCCCAACCTCGCAAGAGCTTATGAGCTCACGGGGGATAAAAAGTATGTGGATGCCTTCGTCAAGCTGATCACCTCGTGGCTCGAGCAGGAGGAGTTCCCGATCGCCGATGTGGCAAACGGGCATTATTCCAAGGATTTCGTTGGCTGGAGAACCATTGAATCGGGCTGTCGTATGCGCCTTTCCTGGCATTATCCCGTTCATGTATTTCTCAAAGCGGGTCTGCTTTCGGATCGGCTCGTCGTCGATATTTTCAAGTCCTTTTGGGAGCACGCCTTCCATATCCGCAATTTCTGCTCCAGCCATAACTGGCTCACCATCGAGCTTGGTGGATTTATGCATATCGCGACCCTTTATCCCTTCTTCGATTGCAGCGATAAATGGCGCAAATTTATCTTTGACCGTCTGCATAAGGAGCTGAAGGTGCAGCTGCACGCGGATTCGATGCAGTACGAGCTTGCCACGGGCTATCATATGGTTGTTCTCGGCGATTATAAGCGTGTGATGGCCATCGCCGATCGCTACGGAATGGAAGTTTCCGAAACGATGAAGGCAAGCGCCTATAAGATGTACGAGGCGATCGTGAAGATCCTTCAGCCCGATCGCCATATCCCCGATCTCAATGACGGAACCGATAGAGATTTTCTTGGAGATCTCGCGGACGGCGAGTGGCTTTATCCCGCCGATCCGATGTTCCGTTTCTTCCTCAGCGAGGGAAAAGAGGGAAAAGCGCCCTCCTATCTTTCGACGACTCTGCCCTATGCGGGATTTTGCGCAATGCGCACGGGCTGGGAGAGGGATGCGATCTATGCGCTCTTTGACGGCGCGCATTTCGGCTGGGGACATCAGCACGAGGATAAGCTTTCCTTCAACCTCTCCGCCTACGGTAAAAATCTTCTTTTGGACGGCGGAAATTATGATTATGACGGATCGCAGATGCGCCGTATGCTTCTTTCCACCTATGGGCATAACACCGCCGTGGTGGACACCTTTGGACAGAATAACAGAAAAACGCATTCCCGCGCCGAGGAGGAGCGTTGCGTTCGCGAAAAGATCCCCTCGGATCTTGCCTGGAGCTTTGGCGAGGATTTCGAGGTCTGCGAGAGCCAATATAACCTTGGCTACGGTGAGGAGCTCGTTCCCGTCGAGCATCACAGAAAGGTGATCTTCTTTAAAAAAGGACTTCTGTCCTCTGCGCCCTTCTTCGTTCTTCTGGATGACTTTTCGCCAAAGGACGAAGCAGAGCACCTCTATGAGGTTCTCTTCCAGCTCGGAATCGAGCCGATCACCGAAACCGAAGAAGCCGTTGTTGCCGATCACGGCGACGGCGTAACGCTTTCGCTCGTCAGCTCCGGAAAAAGGGAGATCGCCATCGGGCAGTATGAGCCGCGCTATGTCGGTTGGCGCAAGAAATTTGCCCCCGGTGCTGAGCACGAGCATTATCCCGCGCCCGCCGTTTTCTTTTCCGAAAAGGGAAGAGAAAAGCATATTGCAACGGTGGTTTATCCCGCCAAAAACGGAGTCTGCCCGATCCGCTCCGTCTCTTGTGACGAGGCGACCTTCACGATCGTGATGGATGGTGGTGAAGCCTGCCGCTTTGAAAAAAGCAATCCTGTATTCCGCACCTATGGAACGCTTGAGCGCCTTGAAAATGGTATGGATATTGGAAAATTATAAACAGTTATTTGCATTTTAGGTAAAAATATGTTGTTGACCGATAAGCAATTTTATACCGCTTCCTTAGATTTTTCGATTCCGGAAATGGCGGAGGCAAGAGATCGCTTCCGCGCCGGGGATGGCGCGGGCGCGGCAAAAATCTTTGCGGATTATGTGCGAAAGAATATCGATTACGATGCGTATTTCTCTTTGCCAACGATTAAGACCGCATTCCCCGGAAGTGAGGAAAAGATCATTGCTGCGGCGGATCGCATCCTGGAGGGCTGGTTTGCTCCCGAGGGCTATGCGCATCAGTATAAGGATCTTGAAATGGATTGGGAAACCAACCATACCCCCAATCAGTATTGCGAGTGGGTTTGGGTGCTTTCCCGACATAGTGAATTCACCGTTCTTACCCGAGCTTATCATATCACGAAGGATGAAAAATACGAGAAGGCCTTCGAAAAGCTGATCGAATCCTGGATCGATCAGGTGGAGTTTCCGATTGCGGATATTGCCAATCGCCATGATTCCTATTCGCACACAGGCTGGCGAACGATCGAGTCGGGAATCCGAATGGGCGGCCCTTGGCCGTATGCCATTCATTCCTTCTTGCGTGACGGCTTCCTTTCCGACGCTCTGGTCGTGAAGATCTTTAAGTCCGTCTGGGAGCACGCCTTCCATCTGCGCAATTATTGCTCCAGCCACAATTGGCTCATTATGGAGCTTGCGGGGCTTCTTAAAATCGTTTGCGCCTTTCCGTTCTTTGATCGGTGCGCCGAGTGGAAGCGCTTCGTCTTTGAGCGCTATGCTTCGGAATGCGATGTGCAGTTCTGGCCCGAGGGCTTCCAATATGAGCTGACGACGGGGTATCACTTCAATGTCCTGCACGATTATCTCAGCTGCATCGATTGCGCAAGAGCATACGGCGTCGAGATCCCCGAAAAGCTGATGCGCTGTGTGCACCGTATGTTTGGTGCCGTGATTCCCATTCTTCAGCCGGATTGTCATATGCCGGATCTGAATGACGGATCGGCCGAGTCGATCCTCGGCTATCTCTCGCAGGGGCTTTCCTATTTCCCCGAGGACGAGATCTTCCGCTATTTCGTTACGCACGGTAAGGAGGGTAAGGCGCCGCCGTACTGCTCGGCCGCGATGCCTTATATCGGACATCTTGCGATGCGCACGGGCTGGGAGGAGGATGCGATTTATGCATTTTTTGACAGCGCGCACTTCGGCTGGGGACATCAGCACGAGGATAAGCTTTCCTTTAACCTCTCCGCCTACGGAAAGAATTTGCTTCTTGACGGCGGAAAATATTTTTACGATACATCGGATATAAGAAAAATGCTTTGCTCCTCTCTGGGGCATAATACCGCACTTGTTGACGGTTTCGGTCAGCGTCGCGGGCTGACGCATTCGCGCGCCGAGGAGGAAAGAAAGGTGCGCGAAAGGATTCCATCCAACCTCGCCTGGAGCTTTGGCGAAGAGATCGAGGTTTGCGAGGGCGCGTATGAAAACGGCTATGGCCAAGATCTCATCCCCGTGCGCCATCATCGCAAGATCGTCTTTTTCAAAAAAGGTCTCGGCGTCGCAAAGCCCTTCTTCGTTCTTCTGGATGACTTTTCGCCAATGGACGAAGCAGAGCATCTTTATGAGGTGCATTTCCGCCTTGGCACGGAGCCGACAGCGGAGAGCGAAAACGGAATCACAGCCCTGCACGGAGACGGCGTTTCGCTCACGCTCCTCTCCGATGGAAAAATGGAGGTACATACCGCCGAAAGGGAGCCGCGCTTTATGGGCTGGCAGAAGATCCGCACGGCGGGCACCGATCACGAGCATCTTCCCGCACCTGCGGTGTGCTTCGTGAAAAAGGGAAAAAAGGTCTATACTGCAACGGTGGCATACCCCGCAAAGGATGAGGCCTGCCCGATCCGCTCCGTCTCTTGTGACGAGGCGACCTTCACGATCGTGATGGATAGCGGCGAGATCTATCGCTTTGAAAGAAACGATCCGGTCTTCGCGTCTTATACAACGCAGTATCGCATCGAAAACGGAATCAAATTCGATTGATTGCAAACAAAAATTTACATACAAATCTTTAACGGAGGAAAAACATTATGATGTTGACCGACAAGCAGTTTTATAAAGCTGCGTTGAATCTCCAGATCCCCGAAATGGCAGAAGCAAAAAAACTTTATTTTGAGGGAGACGAGGCAGGTGCCGCCAAGGTGTTTGCCGAGTATGTGCGCCGCACGACCGATTATGATAAATATTTCGGCCTTCCCGGCGTTGGCAGAGGCATTTCCGAGGAGGATGCGCCGAAGGTGATTGCATCCGCCGATCGCATTCTTGACGGTTGGTTTGCGCCCACGGGCTATGCCTATCAGTTCAAGGATCTCGAAATGGATTGGGTGACGAACCGCACCCCCAATAACTACGGCGAGTGGGTTTGGCAGCTGAACCGCCACCCCGAGTTTGCAACCCTGGCTAAGGCCTATGTTGTCACCAAGGATGAAAAGTATGTCAAAGCCTTTGAAAAGCTGATCGAATCCTGGATCGATCAGGAGGAGTTTCCGATTGCCGATGTGGCAAACGGCCATTGGTCGAGCGCCTTTGCGGGCTGGAGAACCATCGAGTCGGGCATCCGTATGATGTCTCCCTGGATGTATCCTATTCACGTTTTCCTTGAAGCCGGCTTCCTTTCCGATGCCCTGATTGTGAAGATCTTCAAGTCCATCTGGGAGCACGCCTTCCACCTGCGCAACTATTGCTCCAGCCATAACTGGCTGATCATCGAGCTTTCGGGCTTTATGAATATCGCCTGCTGCTTCCCCTTCTACGATAAGGCAGAGGCTTGGAAGAAGTTTATCTTCAACCGCCTGATCTCCGAGCTGGACGTGCAGATCTATCCCGAGGGTATGCAGTATGAGCTTGCCACGGGCTATCATTTCGGCGTTCTCGGCGATTATCTTTCCTGCGTGGACAGAGCCAGAGCCTTCGGCATCGAGGTGCCCGATTATATGATGCAGCGCCTTCGCTCGATGATCCACGCGATCATCCGCATCGCAATGCCCGATCGCCATATGCCCGACCTGAACGATGGCTCCAGCGCCGCAATCGCAGGGCAGGCCTCGCGCGGTCTGCGCTTCTTCCCCGATGATGAGGTGTTCAAATGGTTCGCAACGGATGGAGCAGAGGGCAAGGAGCCCGCGTATCTTTCCACCGTCCTGCCCTATGTCGGCCATTGCGCAATGCGCACGGGCTGGGAGAAGGATGCGATCTATGGATTCCTTGACGGTGCGTATTACGGCTGGGGTCACGCGCACGAGGATAAGCTTTCCTTCAACCTTTCGGCATACGGCAAGAACCTTCTCACGGATGGCGGCCAGTATGAATACGATACCTCTAAGATGCGTAGCATGATCGTTTCCACCCGTGCGCACAATACCGCCTTCGTGGATATGAAGGGGCAGAACCGCGGAAAAAACACTCCCTTCCGCGCCATCGAGGAAAAGGCCGTGAAGGAAAAGATCCCCTCCAACCTCTTCTGGAATTTCGGGGAGGACTATGAGGTGGCCGAGTCCACCTATGATAGCGGCTATGGCTTCGAGCCTGCAATTTATGTTGACCATCACAGAAAGGTGATCTTCTTCAAGAAGGGACTCGGCATTGCAAAGCCCTTCTTCATCCTTCTTGATACCTTCACGCCCAAGGATGAAAACGAGCACTTCTATGAGGTGCATTTCCAGCTTGGCACCGAGCCCACCACCGAGGCCGAGAAGAGCATCACCGCCGATCACGGCGACGGCGTTTCTCTCACGCTCATCGGTGATGCGCCGATGCAGGTACATACCGCAGAGTATGAGCCTCGCTATATCGGCTGGAGAAAGCTTCGTAAATCCGGCGTGGATCACGAGCACTATCCCGCGCCCGCACCCTGCTTCGTTAAGACGGGCAAGGTGGAATACTTCGCAACGGTTGCCTATCCTGCAAAGGATGGCGAGGCCTGTGCCGTAGCGGCAGTTGCCTGCGATAAGGATACCTTCACCCTCACTCTCGCAGACGGTTCTGTCCATACCTTCGCAAAGAATGATCCCGCGTTTGCCACGATGGGGACGGCGGAGCGTCTTGAAAAGGGAATCGATATCGGGCTGTAATCTTTTGGCATCCTTTTTTCGTCTTCTCCCACTCGGCGCAGGCTTCTGCGCTGTCGGTAAGAACGAAAAAACTGTTCAAAATCCTTTTGCCCTCTGTAAAAATCAAAAAACCGGAGAAGCCGATTTTGGCTTCTCCGGTTTGCTTTTATTGAATGTCGAGAATACGCTCGGCGTTGCCGCGCACGATTTTATAGTAGTTTTCCTCGCTGATCTCGCCGCTCTTTCGCATCGAGGTGAGAAATTCGTCAAAGGCGAAGGGAAATTCCTGTCCCGCCATACAGATGTCACAGCCGTACATCAGGCGGTCGGAAAATTCCTCGATGAATTTTGCCGCGTGCTCGCGGTCGCGCATCAGCGCGTTTGCGCCGCTGCCCGCCGAGAGGTCGCAGTAAAGATTTTCGTAGGTGCGAAGAAGATAGTGAAGCCGCCCCTCATTCACCTTGCCGCTGATGTAGGAGTTTCGGTTTCCCTCGGTCACATTGTCGCCAATCTCGCTCCAGAAGGGTTGGGAATGGCCGAAAATTTTTAACCTCGGGTGCTTTTTCAGCATCTTCTCGATGCGCGGAAGTCCGAGCTCGTCGTAAATACCGTAGTATCCCTCGGGCGCGGGAGCGATATGGATCGTTACGGGAAGATTTAGCGCTTCGCAGAAGGAAAAGAGGTTATCCATTTTCGGATCGTCCGCAGGGAGATTGCAGGTCAGCTCGCCAAGGCCCTTGGCGCCAAGCGCCTTGTAATGCTCTAAAAGATAGCCGAGATTGGCATCTGCGCTGTTGGAGAGAGCGCGAGGGTCAACGCCGCAAAACCAGAAAAGGTGCTCAGGATCCTGATCCGCGAGATATTTGACCGCCTCGGGAGGATTGACGGCGGTTGCTCCCTCTGCGGAAACGCCGGGCAAAAGCACGCATTTTTCCACATTCAGGCGCGTGTAATACTGCTCAAAAAGCTGTTTTGGCGTGAGCTTTTTGTGATCCGTTCCGAAATAGGCAGGGGAATATTGCGGCCAGGGAATGGCGTGTGCGTGAATATCGATCTTTTTAATTTCCTTCATTTTTGCATCCCTCCCCGCTTCACCTCGGTCACGCGCAGAATGCCGTCGCGCACGGTGAAGGAAATAGAATAGCTTGCATAATCCATATGGTAGATGCGATCGGGATCGCTCTGATAGGAGGGGCGTGGGTCCTCGGCGAGAATCTCGCGGATCACGGATAGATCCTTTGCATCAATTTTTTCTTCGAGCGCTTCGGGGATCGAAACGGTCAGCGCGTAATCGGCAAGTGCCTCGGCGAAGCCGCCCGTTGCCTCCGTGTGGCAATCCGCCAAGGGAAGATAGGGCTTAATGTCGTAAATCGGCGTTCCGTCTAAAAGATCGGCACCGCGCACGTGCAAAACGGGGCCTTCCTCTGTGTCTTCTATTTTTTCAAGCCGAACGCAGGAAAGACCGATCGGATTCGGGCGGAAGGGAGAGCGCGTGGCAAAAACGCCCATTCTTTGGTTGCCGCCAAGGCGCGGCGGTCGCACGGTCGGAGAAAATTCCTCTCTCACGCTTTCGGAAAAGGAGAAAATCAGCCAAAGGTGCGAAAAGCCCTCAAGACCGCGCAGGGCATCGGGATTTCTGTAAGCCTTTTCGAAAATGATCCTTCCCGGTATATCCGCAAGCCCGCTTTGGCGCGGAATTCCGAATTTTTCGCGAAAGGGAGTGCGGATTTTTGCAATGATCTTCAAGCTCTCACCTCACAAGTCTTTTTCATCATTGTAGCATATTTTGAAAATAAAAACAAGGGGAAGTCGCGAAAATAAGACTTGCGCCGCAGGAAAAAATGGTGTATAATAAAGAAAAAAAGAAAGTGTGAGAAAAAATGAAGCTGATCTCCTGGAATGTCAACGGCTTCCGCGCCGTTCTCGGCAAGGGCTTTGCCGAATATTTTGCCGCCGCCGATGCGGATATCTTCTGCCTGCAGGAAACGAAAATGCAGGTAGGGCAGGCGGATTTTTCTCCCGAGGGGTATCATTCATATTGGTTCAGCGCCGAGAAGAAGGGGTATAGCGGCACGGCGGTTTTCACGAAGCGTGAGCCGATCTCGGTTTCCTATGGCCTTCTTGGTGAATTTACGGACGAGGGGCGCGTGATCACGCTGGAATTTGAGGATTTCTATCTCGTGAATGCTTATGTGCCCAATGCACAGGAGGGGCTGAAGCGGCTGGATTACCGCCTTGCCTTCGAGGAAAAAATGGCGGAGCACCTCGTCGCGCTCGATAAGAAAAAGCCCGTGCTTTATTGCGGCGATCTCAATGTGGCGCACGAGGAAATTGACTTAAAGAATCCGAAAACCAATCGCGAAAATCCCGGCTTTTCGGATGCGGAGCGCGCGGCGATGACGGCGCTTCTCTCCCGCGGTTTTTCGGATACCTTCCGCGTCCTTTATCCCGATCGGGTGGCCTATTCGTGGTGGTCGTATCGCTTCTCTGCAAGAGAAAAGAATGTCGGCTGGCGCATCGATTATTTCCTCGCCTCCCATCGCTTTATGGAGCGCGTAACCGATGCTGAAATTTACTCTGAGGTGATGGGCAGTGATCACTGTCCCGTTTCCCTGACCTTTCAAT
>JAZTWU010000135.1:0-7822 GCA_045636085.1 Eubacteriales bacterium | reverse complement strand
GCTGCTCTGCCATTGAGCCACACCAGCATTCGAACGAATATTATTATAGCAGAATCTTTTTGATTTGTCAAGCCCTTTTTTGTATTTTTTTATAAAAAAATTGAGGAAAAAATGCGCCGCCTTTCTTTGGAGCGCAAGGCTTTTTTTGTTCTCACTTTTTCTATGTAAAGCAGGTGTAAATTTTCCCGTGAGCGCTTGCAATCCGCGCGCAGGTGTTGTATACTATAAGAAAGAAATAAGGAACAGGGAAAAGAAAATGAAGCTTGCTATTTTGGAGGATCTGCATCTTCCGTATCATAAGAATGCTTTGCAATACGAGGCGCTTCGCTTCTATCTTGAGGATATAAAGAAAAGCGGCGCGGAGGCATTGATCGTTCCCGGAGATTTCACGGCGGACGGAAATAAAGAAACCGCCATCTATTTCCTTGAAGCACTTGCGGCGCTCCCGATTCCCTCCGTGATTATGACGGGCAATGCGGATTACAGAGATCCGAAAACGCGCGCGTATTTCCGAAGCATCACCTCACCGCCAAAGCGCACGCTCGGTGCGGTCACGGTGCTGGCTCTGCGCGATGGAGAAGGGGAGATTCCCGAGGCGGATCTTTCGCTCCTTTCCGAGGTGGACGAAAAAGCGCTGATTTTTCTGCATCATCCGATCGATTCGCTTGCGGAGCGGTCTCGCGAGGCTTTGCGTTCCTTTCGTGCCTCGCATCCGAAAAATCCGATTTTCGTTGGCCACGCGCATATTGAGAAAATCGAGGAAAAGGTTTATTATTTGAATGCCGCCGATCGCGATAAGGCCATCGGAATGCCCCCCTGTGTGTATTATTACGATACGGAGAGCGGCGTGCTTTCCAAAACGAGCTTTCCCGTATCTATGCCGGAGGATATTCCGCGCTTCGTTGGCATATCCGCCTTCCGTCCCTTGGAGGATCTCGCCTATGCGGCAGAGCGGCGGCTGTATGCCGTTGAATTTCGCCCTTCCGTAATTTCCGTGGATAGAGAAGCCCTGCTTTCGGGCATCCGTGTCTTCCGCGAGGCGGGCGGAAAATGCATTTCCTTTCATTTCCCGAATATCGCCGAGCGCGACGGAAGCCTTGCTGCCGAAAAATCGCTCCTGGAGTTTTCCGCATTTGCCTCGGCCTGCGGGGCAAACCGAGTAACGGTGCACGCACCCTCCGTGCCCTTGAAAATGCTGAAGGCGGATCCCTCGCTCCTTCCGTGCATTGCGGATCTTGCCGCCAAGGCGCTTGCGGCTCTGCCGAAGGATTGCACCGTCGGCGTTGAAAATATGCATATGGCCGCAGACGATACGCCCGAGGATCGCCGCTTCGGATACACGCCCGAGGAATGCAAGACCTTTATTGAAATGCTCCGTGCGCGCATTCCGAATCCCGTCGGCTTCCATTTTGATACGGGGCACGCACGAAACAATATTCCTCTTTCGCAGGTATATACGCAAAGCGTATGGATGGCGGCGCTGGGGCGCGAGGCGGTTGGCTATCATATCCATCAGGTGATACTGGAAAACGGAAAATTCCAAAACCATATGCCCATCACAGAGCCATACGGCGCGCTGATCTCCTATGCGACTTTCTTTTCCGAATGGGAAAGGGGTGGGCTTGGAAAGGCGCCGATCTTTCTTGAAATCCGTCCAACGGCAGAGGATAGCGCACCCTATAAGAAAACGCTTTCCTGGCTGATGGCCGATCAATAAAAATCCAAATCCCATGCTTCGAGGAAAAAATATGAAAAAAACAGGAAAAAGAATTCTTTCGGCAATCCTTTTGGCGGCGATGCTACTTTCGTCATCGCTTGCACTGACCTCTTGCAATCTCGCATCCTTTCTTTCTCCAACGGAGACGGTCAGCATTTCCAAAACCGAGATCAACGAGAAGGGAGAGCTGATCATCAGCTATTCCAATGGAAAAAAGGAAAATCTCGGCGTTGTCGTCGGTAAGGACGGCGAAAAGGGCGAGGACGGGGAGGATACCTCCGTTCGCGTGACCTCCGCCACGATCAACGCGAAGGGTGAGCTGATTCTTTATTATTCAAACGGCACCTCCGAGAATCTCGGCGTTGTTGTTGGTAAGGATGGCGAGGACGCCATCGAGCCGCCAACGATTCAGGATATCGAGGTAAATGTTGAGGTCAGCGGCTCGGCCGAGAGTGCAACGGCCGCCGTCGCCGCCGCAACGACGAGCGTTGTCAGTGTAATTGCTAATTTCAGAAGCGGTAATACCACGGTCGCAAGCGCGGGCTCGGGTGTCATTTACAGTCTGGATAAAACAAAGGGAGATGCGATCGTAATCACGAATTATCACGTCCTGTATAACGAGAGCCTCGGACGAATCGCCGATGCGATCGGCATTAGCGTTTACGGTAGCCCTTTGAGCTCCCAGATCATTACCGCCTCCTTTGTCGGTGGCTCGATGCGGGAGGATATCGCCGTTCTGAAGGTCACGGGTAGCGATTTTCTGAAGACCTCTGTGGCCACGGCGGCCGTGCTTGCAAGCTCGGATGCGGTGCATCCCGGTGATACGGCGATCGCCATCGGAAATCCGCGCGGTCACGGCATCAGCGCGACTTACGGAAAGATCAATGTTGCCTCGGAAATGGTGGATAGCGTGGTTGCAGACGGAAAAACGGAGGTCAAATTCCGTCTTATGCGTATTGATACGGCGGTCAATCGCGGCAATAGCGGCGGCGGTCTCTTCGATGCGCAGGGGCGGCTGATTGGTATCGTCAACCTGAAGAGCATCGTGGAAAACATCGAGAATATCGGTTATGCTATCCCGATCGATAAGGTGAGCGCCATCGTGGAAAATATCCTTTATTTCTGCACGGACGGGGATTACGTATCGCCCTATAAGCCGACGTTCGGTATCAGCATCCGCACGGTGGATTCGGTGGCCGTTTTCAATGAGGAAGCGGGCGCTTGGGATATCAAGGAAACCATCGAGATCGATGATTTGGATGCAGGCTCGATCGGCGCGAGCGCTTTAAAGGTGGGAGATAGATTTATTTCCGTCACCGTTGGCGGAAAAACGCTGGCGGTCACGCGGAGCTACCATCTCACGGAATCGGTGATTCATCTTCGCCCCGGAGAAACGATCACCTATAAGGTGTTGCGTGACGGCGTGGAGATCGATGTTTCCGTAACGCCCCCCGTCGGCGCCTATAACCCCTTCTGATAAATAAAAAATGAAGCGAAACCGTTGTGAAAGCCTCGGCTTCGCTTCATTTTTATAAGGAAAGGATTGCTTTATTTTCTCTTCTTATCAATGAAATCCATATAAGCATTCCAGTCGCGGCGGGAAAGATAGTGCGTTCCCTTGCGGTAATGGTAAAGGCAGTCGCCCTCGTCAAGCTCCGTCTCGGGGGTGGGAAGCTCGTCGTTATGTATAAGCCCCTGCATTCCGTAGATCGCATAGGCCTCGTTTGCGGCAACGGTGGAGAGAAATTCGTTTCTCGGTCCTGCCCAGAGATCCTCCTCGGCAGAGCCGATCATCAGATGGCGCGGCGCGATCAGCGCAAGCAGAAAATGCTGGTCAAAGGGCATCTCGCTCTCCTTGCCGATCCATTTTTTATAGCGCGGGCAAAACCAGTAGGGGAAGCGGTCGCAGATCTGCTCAATGCTCTCGCCATCCTTCTTTCGGGAAATGGCCGCGCCCGTGCAACCGGAATCGTTGGAGATAACGAAGCGGAATCTCTCGTCCATAGCGCCTGCAAAGAGTGCCGTCTTTCCAAGGCGGGAATGGCCGATCACGGCAACGTTTTCGGCATCGATCTGCTCGCAGAGAGGAATATAGTCCATCACGCGCATTGCCGCCCAAGCCCACATTGCGATCTTGCCGGGGGCGGAAAGCGCGCGGCGGCTCTTGCAAAGGTGCTTTGCCATTCCGAAGCGGAAATCTCCGCTATCCTTGGCAACATCCTGATACTTGATGATGAAAAGCCCATAGCCGCGTGCAATAATCTCCTCCAGCGGAAGGTATTTGTGCACGATGTCGGTTCCGAAATTGATGCAAACGAAAACGGGAATCTTTCCCTCGCGGTGCGGCAGGATCTCTGTCACGGGGAAGGTTGCATCCTCTCCGTTGATCTCGCAATGAAAAACGAGGTTTTTGCAGGTGGCAAAGCCTGCAAGAAAGTGATCGTCCACCTCGCCCACAGTCTCCACCGATAAGTGCTTCGGCGGTGGGGGAAGGATGCCGTAAACCTCCTTTTGAAGAATCTGCTTCAGCTCGCTTCTGCGACGCTCAAAGCCTTCAAGATTTTTCACGTTCTTCCCGTTTTTGAATTTAAGAATCGCGGGAAGCTCCAGATCCTTCAGAATGCTTTCAATCATAAAAACCTCCAAAAAGAAAAGTTTTGTTTTCAAAAAATGCTTAAATTGCGAAAGGACCGAAGATTGCCACCATTGCGGCAAGCAGGATCGGTATTGTGAGAACGCAGATCGTGTGCGAGATCATCGTCATCGCCGCGCCGGTTTTGGGATCTCCGCCAAAGGATTCGGGGAAGATCACGGTGTTGAGCCCGAGCGGTGCGGCAAGTGCAAAGAATGCAAGGAAAAGCACGGTGTTGTCAATCGGCGTTGCAAGTGCAAGCGAAAGCAGGGCTTTAAAGCCGTAAAGCGCCGCGATGATCACGGTGGGGATCGCCGTTAAGCGCAGAGCGGTTGCAATGTAAACGCGCCGATTTTTCAGCATAGCGGGAAGATTGTATTTTGCGACCGTGAAGCCCGCAAGAAGCATACCGACAGGGCCCATACAAGCCTTCAGAGAATCCAGCGTGCCGAGCACGGGTGCGGGGAGCATTGCTCCGAGGCCGCTCAAGCCGAAAACGATACCGAGCAGAAGCGCCACGGTCGGCGCATTCAAAAGCTTTCGGAAAACGCTCTTTTTATTCTCTGTTGAGGGAACGAGAACGCTGATGCCCCAGGTATAGATCGTGATGGAAAGCGGCAGGCAGAAGAGTTTATAATAGGAGAGCGCAACCTCGCCGAAAAGCGCGAGGATCAGAGGATCGCCCACGTAACCGGAGTTTGCAAAGGCCAGCGCATACATATAAACGCCGCGCTCCGCGCATTTATTCTTAACGAAAAAGCGCGCAAGGAAAATGGAAATTCCGAGCGCCAGCATCACCGAGAAGAGGGAAATGGTGATGTTGATCGCGTGCGCGCCGATCGTCTGCACGGTGCAGTTGCGCGCCATCGTCACAAAGCTCAGCGCGGGGCAGAAGATCCAGGTCTCCATCTTCGCCATAACCTTGGCGGAATTTTCGGGGAGGATCTTCGTTTTGCAAGCGGCGAAGCCGATGGCCATACAGATAAAAAGCGTGAGCATTGGTGTTAGGGTGGCAAGAAATGTGTCGAGCATAAGGCTTCCTTATCGTTTTTTATTGAACAAAGATATTGTAGCACCTTTTAAGGTCTCTGTCAACTTATTCGATAAAAAAGGCTTGCGAAAAAATCCGCAAGCCTTTTTGGCATATAAAGAAAATTATTCAGCGAAGCTGTAATCGGGCTTCACCTTCTCGCCCGTCTCTGTGGATTCAACGATCGCGCAGCAGGCCGCAACGGTTTTTCCACCCTCGATGCCGTCGGTTTCGGGCTCGGTATCGGTCAGAATGCAGTGAACGAAATTGTTGATCTCGTCGTGAATGTTGTGCTTCACGGCGCGCACGGGAATGCGCATTTCCACCGATTGATTCTCAATCTTGTCGGTAAACATATCCGTTCCCTCCACCTCGGCCTTGAAAAGGCAAAGGTCGGCAGAGGTATTGTCCACAACGATCGTGCCCTTCGAGCCGTAAATGCAGGTGCGCATCGTGTATCGGCGCTTGCATCCTATGGAGGTGAACATTTTTCCGATCACCTCGTTCGGGAATTTCATCACGGCGATCACGCAGTCATCCGTCGGGCAGGCGGCAAGCATTTTTTTGTTGGCATATGCAAAGACCTCGGAGGGATCTCCCGCGATCCAGCGCATCAGATCCATTGCGTGGCAAGCGCCGCCCGTCACGGGATGGCGGGGACTTTTGGGATCAAAGCGCCAGTTGGGGCCAACCTTCTTTGCATAGTCGTGCGCATATTCGGATTCAATGAAGAAGATCTCGCCGATCTCGCCGCGATCGATCAGCTGCTTTGCGAGAATAAAGCTCGGCGCAAGGCGGCAGATCTGGCCAACCATCAGCTTTCTTCCGTATTTTTTCGATGCCTCCACCATTGCCTTGCAGTCGGCAACGGTCAGCGCCAAGGGCTTTTCGCAGAGCACGTCCTTGCCCGCCGCCATAGCGGCAACGGCAATCTCGCGGTGCACCTGATCGGGAGTTGCAATGGTGATTGCGTCAAGATCCTCTCGCTTCAGAAGCTCCTTATAGTCGAGATAATAGGGAACGCCGTGCTGCTCGGCAACGGCCTTCGCAATGTCCTCCACGATGTCGCAAACGGCAACGAGCTCGGCATCCTTGCATCCGAGAATTCCCATAACGTGCGCGTTTTTACCAAAGGTTTTCAAGCCGATCACGGCCATTCTGACTTTTTTCATTTGTTCCTTCTCCTTAAATAAATTGCTTTAAAATCCGAATGACCTCGCGGCCGTATTCCGGAGTAACGATTTCGCTTTCCTCGCCACGCAGAAGCTTCAGAAATTCCTCCAGCTGCCGATCAAAATGCTCTGCGTTGCCGCCCTTGGATACGAAATCGCCGTTTTCAAAAACGAAAAGCTCTTTGTTTTGTATTTTCACGACACCGTCAGTGAAGTAATAAACCGTGGTATGCTCCTCCTTCGGTACGTGCGTGCCGCAAAGGCTCACCGTGGCGCTCACGCCGCCCGAAAGCTGCAGAAGAATTTGCGCGTTCAGCTCAACGTCGTCCTCGGTGAGCGGATTGCTTGTGATCGCCTGCACACTCTCAACGGAAAGTCCCGTTGTATAAAGAATGCGATCCAGGCTGTGGGCGCCGAGATTCATGGCGATGCCGCCGCCCGCCGTGCGCTTGTTCAGAAACCAAGGTGCACGTTTTTTGAGATAATCCTTACAGCGCGACTCCGTGATCATCGTGAGGCGACCAAGATTCCCACCTTCGATGATCGAGCGCACGTCTTTAGCCGCCGAGAAGTATTTCTGCACGTGGCCGATGGCGAGTTTTGTTCCCGTGCGCCTTGCGGCCTCAATCATTCGGTCGCATTCCGCAACGGTGTTTGCCATGGGCTTTTCGCAAAGCACATGCACGCCCTTTTCAAGAAAATAAACCGTAACCTCGCAGTGGAGGTAATGCGGAAGATTGAGGATCACGGCATCGATCTCTGCGCAGTCCATGTCCTTATAGTCGGTATAAGCGCGTGCGCCGTGCGCCGCTGCCATTTCCTCGGCGCGCTCTGCATTGATGTCGGCAACGGCGGTGAGAATGTAATCTCCGTTTCTTTTGATCGCATCCGCATGGCTTCTTGCAATGCCGCCCGCGCCGACCATACCAAGTCTGATTTTTTTTATCATAAAATCCATCCTTTAGTCGTCGTATTCGATAAAAGTAACAATATCGGAATGCCATCCGCCCGTGTGGCCCACGTATCTTCCCTCGTGCCAGTAAACGGGCATATTGTCCTGTGCGTGAATGGGAACGATGGGGCGCCAGGTCTTGATGTCCTTTTCCTTTGGAATGCGGCGGATCACCTGCTCAAGCTCGTAGGTTTTTCCGTAGTCCGTGGATTGATAGCTTTCCACGAGGCGATCCTTGCCGTCAAAGCGCGTGATGTAAATGCGGTTGGTGTCGGTCGTGATGCATTCCGGCCAACCGAGTGCGGCATCACCTGCGCCG
>JAZTWU010000134.1:0-6186 GCA_045636085.1 Eubacteriales bacterium | reverse complement strand
CGGTCGGAGGCAAAGCAGCTGATCGAGGCAGGCGCCGTCACCGCAGGCGGCCGCGTTTTGGATAAGCCCGCGCTTTCCGTGGACGGTATGGAGGAGCAGATCGTTCTCGATCGCTCGGCGCGCAAATATGCCAGCCGAGGCGGAACGAAGCTGGAGGGGGCGCTTTCCGCCTTCGGACTTTCCGTTGCCGACCTGAAGGCAATTGATATCGGCGCCTCAAGCGGGGGATTCACGGATTGCCTTTTGCAAAACGGAGCGGTCTCTGTGATCGCCTTGGATTCGGGTAGAGATCAGCTCGTGGAAAATCTGCGGCGCGATCCCCGCGTTTATTCGATCGAGGGCTATAACGCGCGCTATCTTTCGCTCTCAGATCTGCCGTATCAGCCGAATTTCGCGGTGATGGATGTTTCCTTTATCTCCGCAACCTATATCATCCCCGCCGTTTATAATGTGCTGGCGGACGGTGCGCATTTCGTTTGCCTCGTCAAGCCTCAGTTCGAGGTTGGGCGTGCGGCCATCGGAAAGGGCGGTATCGTGAAGGATGCAAAGGCGCGTGAGCAGGCGCTTGCTTCCGTCGTTCGTTTCGCCGAGCAGATCGGCTTTTTCTGTCACGGTGCGATTCTTTCGCCGATTCGCGGCGGAGACGGTAATGTTGAATACCTCGCGCATTTTCAAAAAAGAGTTTGAGCTTTGGAGTATATGAGCTATGAAGATCGTTATCATTCCTAACGAAACGAGAGATAAGGGCTACGCCGCAACCGTCGCCGTTATCAAGGTGTTGACGGAGCACGGTGCAACCGTTATGCTGGATGCCTCCGTTCCGATCTTTCGCAAGGGCATTGTGACCTATACGAGCTTCCCTGCGGATGCGGATTTCATCGTCGTCCTCGGGGGTGACGGTTCCATTCTTCACGCCTCGCATTATGCGATCCATTACGGAGTGCCGCTGATCGGCATCAATCTCGGCCATCTCGGTTATATGAGCGAGATCGCGCCCTCGCAGATCTCGGCGCTCGGAAGGCTTTTCACGGGAGATTATTCGGTGGAGGAGAAGATGCTCCTTTCCGTCTCGATCGGTGGAATAGCAACCTCGGAGCGCCTGGTGGTCAACGAGGTTGTTTTCTCGCACGAAAGCCCTGTGAAGCTGGCGCATATCGTGCTTGAGGATTCCCGCGGCGGCTCGCTGAAATATCGGGCGGACGGGCTGATTCTTGCAACGCCCGTCGGCTCAACGGCGTATTCCTTGTCGGCCGGCGGCCCGATCGTGTCGCACGATCATCCATCCATCGTGGTAACGCCCGTGTGCCCGCATTCCTTCTTCGACCGTTCTCTGGTCTTTTCCGATAGGGAGTGTCTTACGATCGCCTGTGGAGCGGAGGCTTCCCTGAACGTCACGGTGGACGGAAGACCGTGGGGGATTCTGAAGTCAGGGGCGCGCGCCTTCGTGCGCCGTGCAGAAAAGACGCTGAAAATGGTCACCTTCCGCGAAGAAAATCAGATGAGCGCGCTTTTTGAGAAAATGCGCTCACTCGACGAAATATAAAAGAGGAAACAGAAGTGAAAAACGCAAGACATCAGAAGATTCTGGAGATTATCGAAAAATACGAGGTGGATACGCAGGGCGCCCTGATCGATCTGCTTGCCAAGGAAGGCTATTTCGTAACGCAGACGACAGCCTCCAGAGATATCCGCGAGCTTCGCCTGATCAAGGGCTTGACGGGAAAGGGCACCTATAAATACGTGCTTCCCGAGTTAAAGAAGGAGGGAAGCGCCTCCGCTCTCAATTCCGCGATCACGGATTCCATCGTTTCCGTGGATTTTGCGGGGAATATGCTCGTGATCCGCACGGCGATCGGTATGGCAAATGCGATTGCAGTCTGCGTGGATCAGATGCAGCTGGAGGGTATTCTCGGCTCTGTTGCGGGGGATGATACTATTATGATGGTGGTTCGCGATCCGCAAACGGCACAAACGTTGAAAAACGAATTGAAGCGCTCGTTTGGAATCTAACGAAAGAAAGGGCACTCTATGCTACTCTCTTTACACATTGAAAACATCGCGGTCATCCATCGTCTGGACGTGGATTTTTCCGCAGGATTTTCCGCATTGACGGGTGAAACCGGCGCGGGAAAATCCGTTATTATAGACAGTATCCGTCTTTTGCTCGGCGCAAAGGCGGAGCGCGAGCTGATCCGCACGGGGGAAAGCACCGCTATGGTGAGCGGAATGTTCGGCTCCCTGCGCGCAGAGGCAACGGCGGCTCTTCGGGCCGCAGGTATCCTTCCCGATGAGGAGGGAATGCTCGTTGTTCAAAGAAGCATCACGGCGGATGGACATTCCACGGTGCGCGTTAACGGCCGCGCCGTGAGCCTTTCGATGCTCCGTATGATTATGCCCGCCCTCGTCAGCATTCACGGGCAGAACGATACGCGCTCGCTGATGGAAAGCGAGGTGCACCTCTCGATTTTGGATGCATACGGCGGATATTCCGAGCTTCTTTCGGAATATAAGGAGGCCTACGCCGCATACGATAGCGCGAGGAAGGAAAGAAAGAGCATCGCAAGCAAGGCCGCTGAGCGTGAGCGCAGAATGGAAATGCTTGCATATCAGATCCGCGACATTGATTCCTTCAACCTCACGGAGGGGGAGGAGGAGCGCCTCGTGGAGGAAAAGGTGCGCTTAAAGAGCAGTGAAAGGATCTTGAAGCACGCCTCCTTCGTTTATAAGGCTCTGCGCGGAAGCGACAAGGGAAGCGTTTCCTTATTGCTTGACCGCAGTATTGCCTCGCTTGCTCAGATCTCGGATGTCATCCCCAAATGCGCCGAATACGCAGAGACCCTGCGCGACTGTATGTATTCCGTTATGGACATTGCCGAGGAGGTCGCCGTATACACCGAGGGAGCGGAGACGGATCCCGTCGAAGCATTGAATGAAATCGAATCCCGACTTGCGGACATTGCGGGCCTGAAACGCAAATATGGGCTGACGGTTGAGAAAATCCTCGAATTCCGCGATGAGGCGAAGACGGAATACGAATCGATGGAGAATGCAGACGAGCTTCTTTCTTCGCTTGAAAAGAAGGAAAAGGCCGCCTATGAAAGAGCACTTTCCTTGGCAGACCGCTTGCACGGAGCGCGTGTGGCCGCCGCCGAGCGGCTGGAGACCTCCGTGAAGGAAACGCTTGAATTTCTGGATATGCCGAAAACGGTCTTCTTTGCCTCGGTGAAGGAATCGTTTTCCGCGGGAGAAAAGCTTCTTTATCCCACGGGAAGCGATAGCGTGGAATTTTTCGTCAGCGCCAATCGCGGCGCCGATCCCAAGCCGATCGCGAAGATCGCATCGGGCGGCGAGCTTGCCAGAATTATGCTGGCGCTGAAGTGCGCGCTTTCGGATAAGGAGGGCGTTGCCACGCTGATATTCGATGAGATCGATGCAGGTGTTTCCGGTAAAACCGCAAGAAAGATTGGCCTCAAAATGTCCGCCCTTTCGGAAACGGCGCAGATCTTTGTCGTCACGCACAGCGCGCAGATCGCATCCTTGGCAGATACGCATTTTCTGATTGAGAAAAAGGACGTCAAGGGCGTCACGGAAACGGGAATCCGTCCCTTGGATCGCGAGGGGCGCATCGGGGAAATATCCCGTATTCTCGGCGGTATTCAGGTCACGGATGCGCAGAGAAATGCCGCGATCGATATGATCGATCTGAAGGCTTAAAGCAAAGGATCGTTGAAAAAAACAGGAGGTTTCAAGGATAATTTTCACCGAAAGGAAACCAAGCCTTGGAGCTTATCAGCTTTTTAACGAGTCATAAAATCGAATTTCGCCGCCGCGAGAGCGTGCGCCGTCTTTCCTTCGTCGGAATTGGCGGGGTTGCGGCTCTGGCGGCATATCCGAAAAGCAGGGGAGAGATGCTTTGCCTGCTTTCTTATCTTCGCGCAAACGCCATTCCCTATAAGGTTGTCGGAAATATGTCTAATATCCTTCCGCCCGACGGGTATTGGGGCGTTTGCCTTGTTTCGAGCACGAAAATGCGCTCCGTAGCGATCGAAAACGGCGTTGCGGTTGCCGAATGCGGTGCGCCGCTTTCGCTTCTTTGCCGCGCGATGGCCGTTGCGGATCTTTCGCCCCCTGCAGAGCTCGTCGGAATTCCGGGCACGGTGGGCGGTGCCGTTTATCAGAATGCGGGCGCCTTCGGGCTTGATATCGCAAGTCGCCTTGCTTTTGCGGATATTTACGATCCGCGATGCGATCGCGTGCGCCGCTTGACAGCAGAGGAGCTTGGTTTTTCCTATCGCAAATCGGCGCTGGAGCAAAAAGGGATTCTGCTTTGCGCAGGCTTTTTCGGTGCGGCGGCCTCCCGTGAGGCATCGGAGCGCAGAATGCTTGAATATATGCGCCGCCGCCGCGAGAGTCAACCGCGCGAGCGCTCGCTCGGTTCGGTCTTTTTGCGCGTTGGAGAGACCTCTGCTGCGTATTACATCGATCGCGCAGGGCTGAAGGGGTATCGCATCGGTGATGCCTCTGTTTCAAGGCTCCACGCAGGCTTTATCATTAATGAAGGAAATGCAACGGCGGGGCAATACCGCGCCCTTGCACAGCATATAAAGGAAACGGTTTTTGAGAGCTTTGGAGTTCAACTGAAGACCGAAATTGAAATCATCGAGGAAAGAGAGGAAAATCTGTGGCTTCATTCAATATAGAGCAAAAGGAAGCGATCGTTTCGCAGTTACCGAAAAACGGATGCTGTCGCAGATCGATCCTCCACGGCGCCTTGGCCGTTCGCGGAGAATGCATAGATGCAGAGGTGCTCCTTCGCTTGGAAAATGAAGCGATTGCCGCTGCGATGGAGGGGCTTATCTTTGAATTCTTCGGCAAGGAGTGTAGCCGTTTGCCGAGAAAAAAAGGGGAAAGATCGGTTCTTCTTTCCTTTCGCAGTCCTTCTGCCGTGCGCTATATTTCCGAGCTGAGAGCTATGGATAAGATAGAACCCTTGCCGAAATGCAAGGATTGCTCCGCCTGCTTTTTGCAGGGAATCTTCCTTGCGATCGGCCATCTTTCTTCTCCTGAAAAGCAATACTGCCTCGAATTATATTCCGATAATAACGATAATGCATTGTACTCTTATCTTTTGGATCTGGGAATAGAAATGCACCGTGCCGTGCGGGGCGGGAAAAATATTCTGTATCTTCGCAGCAGCGGCGCGATCGAGGATTTCTTTGCCAATGCGCAAATGAATGTCACCGCATTCTCGCTGATGAATGCAAAGATCGAGAGCGATATCCGAAACGATGCCAATCGTTTGGCAAATTGCGAAACGGGAAATATCGCCAAAGCCGTGGATGCCTCCGCGCGTCAGCTGAAGGCGATCCGCTGGCTGGAGAAGCGCGGGCTTTTATCCTCGCTTCCCGAGGAGCTGGAAAAAACGGCGCGGCTTCGCATCGAGCATCGCGATCTTTCGCTTTCTCAGCTGGCTGCTTGCTCGGCCGTGCCGATCTCCAAGCCGGGGCTTTCGCATCGGCTGAGCCGCATTGTTTCCATTGCCGAGAGATTGATGGCCGAGGAAAAGGTCGAAAAAAAGAAAAACGGAAAGGAGTGACGTGTATGGGAGACTTCGTGCATCTTCATTTGCACAGTGAATTCAGCCTTTTGGACGGTGCGGCGAGAATTTCGCAGATCGCCGATAAGGCAATCAAGGAAAATCAGCACGCTGTCGCCATCACGGATCACGGCGTGATGTATGGCGCCGTGGATTTTTATCGCTCCCTGAAGGCCAAGGGAATCAAGCCGATCATCGGCTGTGAGGTCTATGTGGCCGCGCGCTCCCGCTTCCAAAAGGAGGGGAGAATCGATTCCTCGGGAGACCATCTCGTTCTTCTCTGTAAAAACGCCGTCGGATACCGCAATCTCTGCACGCTCGTTTCCAAGAGCTTCACGGAGGGCTTTTATCAGCGCCCCCGCATTGATATGGAGCTTCTCAGTGCGCATCACGAGGGTCTCGTGGCGCTTTCTGCCTGCCTCGCGGGCAAGATCCCCTCTTTGATCCTTTCGGGAAATATGGAGGAGGCTGAAAAATATGCGCTCACGATGAAGCGTCTCTTTGGCGACGATTTCTATCTTGAGGTGCAAAACCACGGGATCGAGGACGAAAGAAAGGTTGCCTTTGCGCTGAAGCTTTTGTCACAAAAA
>JAZTWU010000133.1:0-12281 GCA_045636085.1 Eubacteriales bacterium | reverse complement strand
GATGCCGTGGCCAAGGCCGCCGAAGGCGCCGCTTTCGGGATCGATATAGGTAACGGTGCCGATGCCCGCCGCCGTGCTCTTCAGCTCGATGCCGAGCTGAATTCCGTCGTCCGTACCCGCGATGGAAACGAGAACGGTTTTCTTTTCCTTGCCGCGCATAAGGGTGAGCGTGACGGGGCCTTTCGCATTCGTCAGAGCTTGATAAAGTGCGGCTTCGTTTTCGATCGGCGCTCCGTTTATCGAGAGGAGAATATCGCCGACGGCAAGATGCTTTGCCAGCGGTGCATCGGGGGCGGTCACGGCGGTGACGGTTAAGCCCTCCTGGCATATTTTCATTCCGAAGGCTTGGCCGCCCGGGCACAGATAGAGAACCTTTTCCTCTTCGCCGCGCTTTCCCAAAAAGAGATCAAGAATGCGGGAGCTGACGCGCAGCTCTCTTTCGTCGGCTTTCGATGATTGCGCGCTCACGCTCAAGGGGCAGAGAAGGGTGGTGCAGCAGAGAAAAAATGCAAAAATGCCACGGAGGCCGCCTTTCGTTTTCTTCGTCATATTTCTTTCCTCGTTTTTTCTTCTTCCGTGGCGTTTGCCACATTTATAATTTGCACCGAGGAGGAAAAACTATGTGTAACAAAAAATGGGCGATCGTTGGCTTTTTGTAAACAATTGTTGCTGTTTTTCTTCGTTTTATAAAAAAGAGCGAAGCCGTTTTTTGTTTCGACTTCGCTCTTTTTTTTGTTTTTTTAAATGAGATTTTTATTTCCATTTGTGCCGATTCAGATCCTCGGCCGTATGCCAGAGCGGCCCGTCGGGGTGAACCGCCTCGCGATCGATCGCTTCGGGAAGCTCAATATCGTTGAGCGCATAAAGGAAAACGTTATAGGGCATAGGCTTGTAAACGAATTCGATGCTCGGCTTCTTTGCGGGCATCAGAAGATAGATCGTTGCACAGCCGTCCTTTTCTATATAATCAAAGGTGGCTCTTGCGTATTTTGCGTAGGTCAGCAGGTTCAGACTTGCGCTTTGCGAAATTGAGGTGTTAACATCGTAGGTAAAGCTGAGATAAAAGGCGTTATCGTCGGAGACACCGTAGGAAATATAGAGAAGCGTTCGCCCGAAAAGCTCGTTCAGCAAAAGGCGGATGAAATAGCAGAGCGCATCCTTGCAGACCGAGACATCGCCCGAAAGCGCGCATCCCTGCTCAATTTTGAAGGAGCCGCGGTAGCGATCCTCGATATAGGTGAAAACGCCCGCGTAAAGATCCTCAAACATATAGGTCTTCACGGATAGATCCAGATTCTGATCGGTGATGCTTGAAAAGGAGATCCTTTTTCGCCTCATTTTTCTTCCTCGTCCATCGCGATGGCGGAAAGCTTCAGCCCCTTATAGAAATCGGAGAAAACGGCGCTTTCGATCAGAGCCTTCTTGGCGGCGGCATAGCGCTCACCGATCTCGTTTTCCACATAGTAGGATTCGATTCTCTCGCGGTTTTCTTCAAGGTTTTCTTCGCTCTTTTGCGCGCGATAGAGAACGAAGTAGCCGTCGTGTTTATTGTATCTTCCCGCAACCACGGCGGCTTCGCCGATCTCCAGCGCAAAGGCCGCCTCGGTGACATCCGAATAATTCAGGGAATTCAGCGTGTTTTCTCCGATAAGCATTCCGTATCTTCCGTCGTAATCGTTTGCAATCGTGCTGCTCATCAGCTTGGCGATCACTTCCTCCTCAAGGGCGAAAAGCTCGATCTGATCGCGCACGGAGTTTGCAATGCTTTCCACCATCGTGAAGGCGAAGAGAATGCGGCGCGTTTCGTCGCTGTTATAATATGCGGTGACATCTGCATCCGTATAGGAAAGCGCGCCCTCCTCGGCAAGGATGCCGTAATCGTCATAGGTGCCGCGGTAATAAGCGTTGATGGCGGAAATGCCGTATTCATAGCGGAGCAGAAGGTCCTGCACGGCGTAGTTCGCATAGAAGAGCTTCAGGCTTTCGAGATATTTTTCATAGCTTCCGATACCGTCCACGGTTTCGCCCGATTCGGAGGTGCCGCCCTCCACGCTGATGCGGATGCTTTCCTCCACCTTCTTGTTCACATCGGCGGAATAAAGGTTGATGTCAAGCGTATCACAAAGAGCAAAGACCGAATAGGTCTCGTAGATCTTATCCAGTGCAACGGTGCGCGCCTGCTCGTAAAGTGCCTCGGCGCCGTCTCCCTCGAATTTTGAGAGATCCCCGCCGCTTACGACCTCCTTCGCGCTCAGAAGAAACATACGGAAGAGCTCATAATTGACCTTGTAGGTCTTTTTGCCGTAGCGAAGCGTGGCAACGGGGGTGCTCTCCAGCGCCGTGCTTGCCTGCGGCTCGTATTTTCGACAGCCGAAGAGCGAAAGGCTCACGGCAAGGGCAAGAAAAAGCAAAACGATTCGTTTCATAATGCGTTCCTTTGATTTTAAATTTATGATTTTAGTATAACAAAGAAATATGAAAAAATCAAGACGCTTTCCTCTTTTTGAAACAAAATCCTTGTCGCACGAAAAAACGATTGCTTTTTTTGAAAAAGTATGGTAAAATAAAAAAGGTAAAATGCGCTCGCGCCCGAGGCTTTCGGGATCTGTGGCGAGAGAATGGAGTCTTTTATGGAAAAGGAAGAAGTATACGAGGTCGCGCTATCGAAGGTCGTTGAGGAGTTTCATATGGAAACGATCTTCCTGCCCGATCTGCCCGAGAATATAAAGATCAGCTGTGCAAGGGTCAATCAGCCCGGCCTTCAGATGGTTGGATTTTACGATCACTACGAAAAGCAGAGATTGCAGATTATCGGCAAGGTGGAAAATCTTTTCCTTGCTCAGCTTCCCAAGGAGGAGCGCTCCCGCCGCTTGGAGGATTTCTTCCGCTCTGCGCCCGTAGGCGTGATCTTCACCTCCTCGATCGATCTTTTGCCCGAAACGGTGATGCTTGCGGAGAAATATCGCGTGCCCCTTCTGCGCACGAGTGCCACCACATCGGATTTTATGGCTGCGCTGATCTCTTATCTGAACGTTCAGCTTGGCCCGCGTATCACGCGCCACGGCGTTCTCGTTGAGGTTTACGGCGAGGGCGTTCTTCTGCTCGGCGATTCGGGCGTCGGTAAGAGTGAGACGGCCATTGAGCTCGTCAAGCGCGGTCACCGTCTGATCGCGGACGATGCCGTGGAGATCAAGCGCGTTTCTGCAACGACCTTGGTTGGCCGTGCACCCGAGATCATTCGTCACTATGTGGAGCTGCGCGGTATCGGCATCGTGGACGTTCGCCGCCTCTTCGGTATGGGCTCGATCAAGGAAACCGAGAAGATCGATATGGTCATTAACCTTGAGCCTTGGCAGCAGGGAAAGATGTACGATCGCTTCGGCCTCGAGGAGCAGACCACGGAAATCCTCGGCATCCACGTGCCGACGATTGTGATCCCCGTTTGCCCCGGTCGAAATCTTTCCGTCGTTATCGAGGTTGCCGCGATGAACAACCGTCAGAAGCGTATGGGCTATAATACCGCTGAGGAATTCAACAAGCGCCTGATGGAGTCTATGGGCGTGGATGTTTAATAAAATGGTATAAATCAAAGATTCATTCCTTAACGGAACGTAAAAAAAGAGAGCTTTCGTCTAAAAACGGGGCTCTCTTTTTTTATCATAAATCGGGTCTGTGCGGCATAGAGTGTAGTAAAAAAGCAAGGAGGATGCTATGCAAGCGAAATATCAAAGGGAAACGGGCGGTGGCGGCGCCGCGTTTGAAAGCCACGGAGAATATCATCTGCCCGATTATGCGGGAGATCTGAAAAAGATCCTCAGCGCCTCGGCGCGCATCGTGCCCGCAGGAAAATTTTTGGGGGAGGGGGAGATGCAGTTCGGCGGTGCCGTGCAATACGATTTCTGGTATCTGGATGCTGAGAATAAGCTCACGCACGAGGGCTTTTCCACGGACTATGAGTTCTCCTGTCCGCGCGGCGCGGAGGCAGACGGCGCGGCCTCGGTCTTCGTTGCAAACTTCTCTCTGCGCCCGAGCAGTCCGCGCCGTATCACGGCAAAGGCCACCTTGCAGGCGCGCGTGCAGATGCGCGAGGAAACGGAGTATAAGCTTGAGTGCGAGATCGATCCCGCGCTTTTGCAGACGGCGGAGAAAACGGTGCAGATCGGACGGGTGCTTTTTTCGAAGCCCGCCGAGCGTGAATATGCGGAGGCCGTTTCTTTGCCCGCGCCGTATGCCGAGGGCGCGGAGGTTGCGCTTTGCGAGGGTTTTATCCAAATTGAGCACGCAGAGGCAGACGAGGGCGGCGTGGTGCTGAGTGGTACTTATGCCGTCGGCGCCGTTCTCACAGCAGAGGGGATGGCGCCGATTCGCCTTGCACAGACGTTCTCGCTTGAGGAGCGCTTGCCCCTTGAGGGATGCCGCGCGGGAATGCATGCGGTGGCAAACGGATTTTTTACCTCGCTGACGGCAAGCCTTTCGCGGGGGGAGACCGGCGCGAGCCTTACCTTCCACGGCATCTGTGAGCTCTCCTGCACGGCGGAATGCAACGAGGAGATCACCGTGGCGGAGGATGCCTTTGCCGTGGGCGGCTGTGGCGAGGTGCAGCGAGAGTCCTTGGTCTACGATTGCTTCGGCTTCTCGGAAACGGCACTCTCGGAGGTAGAGCTTCGTTTACCGCTCACAGAGAGCGGATCCGCTCTGCCCGATGGGATTTTCCATACCACCGTGCTCTTGAAAAACGAGGAGCGCACGGCGCGGGAGCACGAGCTTTGCTATACGGCGGAGGCAGAGGTTTGCGCACTCGGCTTTGCCACGGATGAGGAGGGAAGACTGCATTATACTTCCCATAAGCTGACGGCGCCCTTTTCGGTCACTCTCCCCTTGGCGGTACCGCCGCTTCCCGATGGCAGGATCACCGTGGAGGCGAGCGTTGGGCTTTGTGAGGGACGGATGGACGAAGGCGCAATCGCTCTGCACCTTTGCCTGATGCTTTGCGTGCGCAATCGCGCACAGCGCGAGATCCCCTGCGTTTGTCGCGTGCTTGCCTCCAATGGGGTGCACACGCGCAAATGCCCCACATATGAGGTGTATTATCCCACCGAGGGAGAGACACTTTGGTCGATCGCAAAGCGCTACGGCGTTTCGCCTGCATCCCTTGCAACGTCCAATCGCGTTGCTGCGCAAACGGCGGGGGCGGCGCATTCCTTGCCTGCCTCGCTTCTGATCGATTACCGCAAAAGCGGTCGATAAATAGAAAAAGAAAAAACGAGAACCGATTTTTGTCGGTTCTCGTTTTTTCGCTTAAGTTTAATTTAAAATGCAAATAATTATTTGCAAAAACGCTCTTTATTCCTGATCAAGCCAGTTTTTTCCACTCGTGACATCCACGGTGAGCGGAACGGAAAGAGAAGCGGATGCTTCCATTTCCTCACGAAGGATTTCCTTCACTTGGTCTGCAATCTCGCATTTTGCTTCCACGATCAGCTCGTCGTGCACCTGCATCACGAGTGCGGCATCCAGCCCCTCACTCTCCAGTCGCTTGGCTACGCGGATCATTGCGCACTTCATAATGTCGGCGGCCGCGCCCTGAATGGGAGCGTTCATCGCGATGCGCTTTCCGAAGGCGCGCATCACGGCGTTTGCCGCGCGAAGCTCGGGGATGTATCTGCGCCTTCCCATCGGCGTTTCCGTATAGCCGTCCTGCTTCGCTTTTTCGACCACCTCTTCGAGATAGCGATCCACGGAGGGATAGTTATACATATAGTTTTTGATATAGCGCGTTGCTTCGGGAACGGTGGTGCCGATGTCCTTGGAAAGAGAGAAGCCGCTGATGCCGTAAACGATGCCGAAGTTCACGGCCTTGGCTTTTTTTCGCATATCGTCCGTCACGCTTTCCTCGGGGATGCCGAAGACGGCGGCGGCCGTTTTGCGGTGGATATCCTCGCCGTCCTTAAAGGCCTCGATCATATGATAATCGTCGGCGATATGGGCGAGAAGGCGAAGCTCGATCTGCGAATAATCCGCATCCACGAGCGTGTAGCCGTCGCGCGCGATAAAGTATTTGCGCATCTGTCTTCCCATCTTTGTGCGAATGGGAATGTTTTGCAGATTCGGCTCAGCGCTGGAGAGACGCCCCGTTGCGGTCTGCGCCTGCTTGAAATCGGTGTGCACACGATGATTTTCGTCTGCCGCGCGCACCAAAGCCTCCGTATAGGTACTGTGAAGCTTCGTTACCTGTCGGTATTCGAGAATATCGTCCACGATGGGGGAAAGATGGCGGATCTCCTCCAGCGTTTGGGCATCGGTGGAATAGCCGCTCTTCGTCTTCTTTTTCGTGTATTCAATGCCCATTTTGACGAAAAGAATCTCGCCGAGCTGCTTGGGAGAATTGATGTTGAAGACCTCGCCCGCCTGCATATAGATGCGGCTTGCCAGATCCTCGGAGAGCGAAAGGAGCGCGTCTCCGAATTCCTTCATTCCCTCAATATCGATCATAAGTCCTGCCTTTTCCATCCGTGCAAGCACGGGCAGAAGCGGGATCTCAAGGTCGAAAAGAATCTTTTCTCCGCCTGCCTCGCAAACGCGTGCGCGCATAGCCACCTCAAGGCGAAGAAGATGCGTGGGGGAGAGCGTTGCATCGCTCACGGATTCGTTTAAAAACATCGAGCACATCGATGCAAGCGTGCTTTTCCCGCTGCTCGGATTCAGCACATAGGCATAAAGAGAAAGGTCGAGAAGCACGGCGCGCGTCGCAATGCCTGCGCGGTCAAGCGTGTGCCAAAGATCCTTGCCCTCGTTGCAAACGATCTCTCTTTCTTCTTCAAAAAAAGCACGGATATCGGTGAGTGGGCCGCGATAAAGTAGCACTTCCTCTCCCGTGCTGAAAAGGTAGCCGTCCTCCCTTTGAAGAAGGGCACAGCGCCCCGAAAGCGAAAGGATTTTCTTCGCATCGGCTTCTTCGAAGGAGAGTGCGGGTGCCTCGGTATTCTCCTCGCAAATCGGAGAAAAATTCTCTTCATCGAGGCGGAGCCTTGTGATGAAGCTATTTAGCTCAAGCTCCGTGAATTTTTGGCAAAGCTCTCGCTTTTGTAAACCTTTATAGGCAATATCGTCAAGTTTTATGCCAAGAGGAACTTTTGTATCAATGGTTGCAAGAGTTTTGGAAAGATAGGCCTCGTCCTTGTGATCGATCAGCTTTTGGCGAACACCCGGCTTGATTTTGCTATCCTCGAGGTTTTGGTAGATGCCGTCAAGATCGCGGAAGGAGGCCACCAGCGCCTGCGCGGTTTTTTCACCGACGCCGGCAACGCCGGGGATGTTATCCGAGCTGTCTCCCATAAGACCCTTCATATCGATCAGGTGCTTCGGGGAAATGCCGTATTTTTCGAAAAAGGCGCTCTCGTCCATTGCAAGCACCTCGCTGTTGGTTGCCAAAAGAACGGTCACGCGGTCGTCGATCAGCTGGAGAAGGTCTCGGTCACCGGAGAAAACGAAGGCGTGGGCATCCTCGGCGTCGTGTGCCATTTTGGCAACCGTACCCTGAATGTCATCGGCCTCGTAGCCTTCAAGCTCGAGGATGTGAAGTCCCATTGCGCGCAGAACCTCCTTGGCGTCGGGAAACTGCGAGGAGAGCTCGGGCGGCGTTGGCTTGCGGCCTGCCTTGTAGGCTTCAAACATTTTGTGGCGGAAGGTTGGCGCCTTCAGGTCGAAGGCAACGGCGGCGTAATCGGGGGAAATGGCACAGAGCTGGCGGTGCACCATATTCACGAGTCCGAAGATCGCATTGGTGTGCTTGCCCGTCGTGGTTGTCAGGGGGCGAACGCCGTAGAAGGCGCGATTGAGAATGCTGTTTCCGTCAATGATCAGAATTTTTTTCATTGTCTTCCTCCTCGAAAATGGGGGATTCGTTTTCTTCGCTCTGCTCCGCTTGTGCGGAATCTGCGGAATTCTCACCGATCTCGCCGATCTCGGAATCCTTCGGTGCTTCGATCACGGGCTGAGGCTCGAAGGGGAGCGGCCCCTCTGCGGCCACGGCCTCGGCGCGCGCCTTGGCATCCGCCTGCAACGCCGCCATCAGGGGCGAGGGCGTTTCCTCCTTCAGCATCAGCGAAAGGAGCGTGCGGCAGGTGATGTATGCCGCGAGAAGCAACGTCAGAAGAATTTCCTCAAAGCTATTGGAGATCACGCCGCCCTTGAAAAGATAAACGAGCATAGAGGGGATAGCGGAAAAAGCGCAGAGAAGCGCGGCGCAAAGCCCGAAGGCGGTATAAAGCGGCCAATGTGCACGGCCGAGCGAAATGCGCGTTTCGAATAAGAAGAAGATGGAGGCGAAGATATAGGCCATCTGGTCGCAAAGCTTCGTCGTTGCGTTGATGGGGAGCGTCGGGTCAAAATAGAGATAGCCTGCGTAAAGGATCAGAAAGAGCGCGGTGGCTGTGCCGAAGGCGGCGCGCAGATCGCTGTGCTTCGCTTCCAGCAAAACGGCGAAGAAGAAATAGAGCGCGCTTGCAATGGCAAGCAGGCCAAGAAGCGGAAGCGCGATCTTATCCAGCGCGCCGCTCCCTTTGCGAAGGAGAAGCGAGGCGCCCATATAGATGAAGCAGAGCGCAAGCGGTGCGGCAGGCATATAGGTCAGCATTCCCCCAAAGCTTGCTCTGCGCGGCGCATCCTTGCGGTGCACGGGTGCATAGGTGAAAAGAAGCAGGAGGCCGAAAAGCACCGTGAGATTGGCGACTGTGCCGAGTGCTCCCGTATAGTATCCGTAGGGGGAAAGGTGAAGGAAGGATGCGATGGATCGCATCAAAACAGCCGCGGCAGCGACGGCGCAAAAGAAGATAAGATAGGCGATTTTGCTTCGCTTTTGGATGTTCATAAGGCCTCGATTCCTGAAAAAAACGGGATTGAAAGCGTGCGTTTTCTTCATTTTAATTTATATAAGAGAATAATAAGCGATGGGATAAATCTACATAGAGATAAGAATCAATGCCTATATTCTACACTAAAATTATGAACAAACTATATACAAAAGGACAAAAGCTCTGCATTTTTTCAAAAAAATCCGATCCCTCTTGCAAAAGAGCCCTCTTTTGGAGGTCAAAAAAGTCTCGCTTTTGGTGGCAAAAGTGTTATTTTAGGCCTATTTTTGTTAAAGGTGCACAAAAAACTTTTTAAAATTCGTGCAAAAATTCTACGGAAGAAAAAGGTAAAATGCGAAAAAGGTATTGACATTGCACGCGATATAATGTATAATAGTTAGGCTTGATATGCGATGAAGCGGGAGGTTGCCGCCGCGTTTTGGCGGGTAATTTCCGTGGAGTATGTCCGTATTTCAATCGGGCGAAGCAAGAGAGGCTTGTTTTAAGTCGCGGATTATGCAGGTCGGTTCGGAAGCGTCTGCGGTATGCTTTCAGAACTGATTTTGTTGGGGCGAAAATGATACGCCCGGCTCCGTGTAAACCTCTTCGCCCTTCTTAAAACGGTGCAAAGCAAAAAGCAATTCGTAAAAAGGAGGACAATCCAAATGGCAAAGGGAAAGATCAGAGTGAGACTCAAGAGCTACGATTCCACCATCATTGATGCCGCAGCACAGAAGGTTGTGGAAGTAGCGAAGAGAAATGGAAGCCGCGTCAGCGGTCCGATTCCGCTTCCTACCGATAAGGAGATCGTAACGATTCTCCGTGCGGTTCACAAGTACAAGGACAGCCGTGAGCAGTTCGAAATGCGCACGCACAAGAGACTGATCGACATTCTTGACCCCGCGCAGAAGACTGTTGAGGCTCTTATGAGCATCGAGCTTCCCGCAGGCGTTGAGATTGAGATCAAGGCTTAAGTGAATCGGCCTTTGGGCCAAAAACGGGAGCTTCAAATCCCGAAAACCACACCACGGCCTCGTGGTCACGTTGGCAGGCTCCGCTTTAAGCGAAAATTCAAACCCTGTCAACCAATAACCTAATGGAGGAAAAAATGAAAAAAGGCATTATCGGCAAGAAGCTGGGTATGACCCAGATCTTCGACGAAAAAGGCAACGTAGTACCCGTAACCCTGATTGAAGCAGGCCCCTGCGTGGTAGTACAGAAGAAGACCGTCGCAAATGACGGCTATGATGCCATTCAGTTGGCATTTGAGGACGCGAAGGAGAAAGGCCTCACGAAGGCAGAGCTCGGCCACTTCAAGAAGGGTGGCGTTAGTCCCAAGAAGCATCTCAAGGAATTCAGACTTGATGATACGGCAGCATTCGAAGCAGGTTCTGTGGTAACCGTCGATACCTTCGCCCAGGGCGAGAAGGTCGACATCACCGGTATCACGAAGGGACACGGCTACACCGGCTGCGTTAAGAGATGGGGACATCACGTGCTTCGCGCAACTCACGGTACCGGTCCGATCCACCGTCAGCCCGGCTCTATGGGCTCGATTGACCCCGCAAGAGTATTTAAGAACATGAAGATGCCCGGTCAGTACGGTCACGAGCAGGTAACTATTTTGAACCTTGTAGCAGTGAAGATTGATGCGGAAAAGAATCTGATCGCGGTAAAGGGTGCAGTTCCCGGCGCAAAGGGCGGCATCGTATTTATCCGTGACTCGGTGAAAGCATAACGGAAGGAGGAACGAAACATGCCTAATATGAAAGTTGTAGATATGGCGGGCAAGGAAGTTGGCGAAATTGCTTTGTCTGACCTCGTGTTCGGCGCAGAGGTAAATGAAGCAGTCCTCCATACCGCAGTAAGAGCATTTTTGCTCAACCAGAGACAGGGAACCCAGTCCACCCTGACCCGTTCCGAGGTTTCCGGCGGCGGTAAGAAGCCCTGGAAGCAGAAGGGTACCGGTCGCGCAAGACAGGGTAGCACCCGTTCTCCTCAGTGGACGCACGGCGGCATTGCACTTGTCCCCAAGCCCCGCAGCTACCGCGTGACCATGAATAAGAGAGTGAAGAGAGTTGCTTTGTTCAGCGCCCTCTCCGCTAAGGTGAATGCAGGCGAGATGATCGTTGTTGACAGCATCACCATGAATGAGTACAAGACCAAGACCGTTGTAAATATGCTGAGCGCTCTCGGCGCACAGAAGAAGGCTCTGATCGTGCTTCCCGAAGTAAACGAGTTCGTGATCAAGAGTGCTGCAAACATCGAGGGTCTTAAGACCACACAGTGGAACACCATCAACGTATACGATATCCTCAACTGCGATACCTTCATCGTAGCAAAGGATGCCGTGAATAAGATCGAGGAGGTATATGCAAGATGAAGTCTGTTGCAGATATCATTGTAAAGCCTCTTATCACCGAGAAGAGCATGGACTCTATCGGAAATAAGCGTTACAGCTTTGAGGTTCGTAAGGACGCAACGAAGGCAGAGATTGCTACCGCCGTTGAGACCATGTTCAAGAAGACCAAGGTTGTAAAGGTTAATACCATTAATATGAAGAAGAAGCCGAAGAGATACGGCGTTCACGCCGGCTATACCGGCGAGTGGAAGAAAGCGGTTGTTACCCTTTCCGAGGATTCTGCTCCCATCGCCTTCTTTGAAAGCATGAACTAAGGCAGGAGGTAGAGTAGAATGGCAACTATGAAATACAAGCCGACAACTCCGTCGCGCAGAAACATGATGAGCCCCTCTTTCGATGAGGTAACTAAGTTTACCCCCGAAAAGAGCCTTCTCGCAAAGAAGAAGAAGACCGCCGGCAGAAACAGCTACGGCAAGATCACCGTTCGTCATCACGGCGGCGGAAACAAGCAGAAGTACAGAATTATCGACTTCAAGAGAAGCGCTGATGAGACCGCAAAGGTTATCGGCGTTGAGTACGACCCCAACAGAACCTCCTATATCGCTCTCCTTGAGAACGACGAGGGAAAGAAGAGCTATATTATCGCTCCCGTTGGTCTGTCCGATGGTGATGTGGTTTCCGCAGGTGCGGATTCCGATATCAAGCCCGGCAACGTGCTTCCCATCTCCGCAATTCCCGTAGGTACGATCATCCACAACATCGAGCTTTACCCCGGTAAGGGCGCTCAGTTGGTTCGCTCCGCAGGCGCATTTGCACAGCTTATGGCGAAGGAAAACGGCACCGCTCAGGTTCGTCTTCCCTCCGGCGAGGTGCGCATCGTTCGTCTTGAGTGCAAGGCAACGATCGGCCAGGTTGGTAACATCGAGCACGAGACCGTTAAGCTCGGTAAGGCCGGTAAGACCCGTCATAAGGGCATCCGTCCCACCGTTCGCGGTTCCGTAATGAACCCCTGCGATCACCCTCACGGTGGTGGTGAAGGACGTTCTCCTATCGGTCGTCCCTCCCCT
>JAZTWU010000132.1:0-1190 GCA_045636085.1 Eubacteriales bacterium | reverse complement strand
ATGCAAGGGCGTTAAAGGAGGCGGGCGTTTCGGTTGTTCTGAATGAAACGAAGGGAACGATGCACGGCTTCGACGTCGTGAAGAATGCGCCAACAACCAAGGCGGCGAATGCCGCGCGGATTGAGTATTTAAAAAGAAGCTTTTGCAAAGAATGCAAATAAATATTTGCAAAACAAGGCGATTGGATCTGTGATCGTATCGTTTTTATATACCGTAGCTGCCCGTCAGGGGATCCTTGAAAAGGTTGAGCTCCGGGGTGCGGAAGGTGAAGATCACGAAAAGGAGAGCCAGAAGCGCAAGGATGGCGAGGGATAGCTTCCTTGCGCGGCAGGAAAGCTTTTCCGCAAGGAACAGGCGCGTTTCCTGCAAGTAGGCAGCGGCGGCGGATAGGAAGAAGATAGCAATATTGATAAAATCCGGTGATTTGCCGATCGCGCCGTTGTAGGTATAAAACAGCACGGGGATCAGCACAAGGCCGAGCAGGATGCCGCGCAGCTTCACGCACCAAAAATCCTCGCGCTCACGAAAGAAAAAGCTTTGCAAAACGGCAAAGAGAAGCATTGGCCAAAAGAGCAGCTTCATATGCTCCCAGGTGGATTCGTTTACGCCCGAAAACGGCGCGATCCAAGCGGCCTTGCCCGTCCATTCGTATAAAAAATGCAAAAGCGTGCCGCCAAGCGCGGTCACGGCAAAGCCAATCAGCTGCCATAGATATATTTTTTGCTTCATAGCGCTATCCTTTCCGTTTTTTATAGTATATTCGGGCACGAAGGACGCTATGCCGTTTTTTAAAGCGCAAGACGATAGGAAAATAAAGAAATGCAGGATTATCAAAGAAAAGGAGAAGGAATATGGAATTTGAAAATCTGATCAGAGAAAGATATTCGGTGCGAAGCTTTAAGCCCGAGCATTTGCCGAAGGAGGCGATCGATGCGATCCTCGCGGCAGGGCATCTTGCCCCCACGGGCTGCAACTATCAGCCTCAGCGCATCCTTGTGATGAATACCGACGCTTCGCTCGAGCTTCTGCGCGGCTGCACGAGAAGCCATTTCGGCGCGCCGACGGCGATGCTGATCTGCCACAATACGAAGGAGAGCTGGAGGCGCCCCTATGACGGTGCGCTCGCATCCCCCGTGGATGCCGCCATCGTCACCACGCATATGATGCTGGCGGCGCACAATATCGGCGTT
>JAZTWU010000131.1:0-17140 GCA_045636085.1 Eubacteriales bacterium | reverse complement strand
AAAAATCCGCTTAATAAAACCGCCGGCATAGTCGTAAGAACAAAAACAAAATCGTATTTTGTTTTCTTTAGCACACGGCGCGCTTCCTTACTAAACTTCAAAAAATTGATTGCCTTTCCTTTGCTTTTATCCCAAGGAATCGCATAGGTCGCTTCTCCCAGGGACTCCTCAATACCGTCACGGTTCGGATAAATCAGATCGTAAGCAATTCCATTCTTGTCAAGATAGTCCGAATATGTTTTTATGTACGGCGAATACTTCAAATTGTTAAACGCAACAATAGCAGCCTTCATAATTCCCTCTCGTTTTATTTCATAATGGTCTTATATGCCGTTTCCACCGTGTAGTTTTCGTAAAGGAAAGCAATTTCCTTTTCGCGCACAGCGGCGGCATCCGCCGCTATGGCCTCTGCCACGGCCGTGTGGAAGGCGCTCACATCGTTGCTCTCGCACCACCAGCCGAAGCCGCCCTCGGTGATCACCTTGCCGATATCGGTATTGGGATCAGTCGCCGCCAGAACGGGAAGCCCCGCCTGCATATAAGCAAGAAGGCGGCTCGGGAAGTTCGGGATCGTGAAACGATGGTCAAGGAAAATGAGACCCACGTCGCAGGCGGCAACCAAGCGGTCGTAGTCCTCCTTAGGCAAACGCTTCAAAAGCTTCATATTCTGCGGTTTTTCCTCGCTCACAAAGGCTTCGAGCTTTCCGTATTCCGTTCCATCGCCCACCACGAGGAAGAAAGCATCCGCATTTTCCTTCTCGGCCTTCAAACATTCGATCAAAAACGGAATACCCTGCGGCTTTCCGAGGTTTCCACCGTAAACGAAAACCTTTTTATCCTGCGGAACGCCGTACTTCTCGCGAAGGGCAACGCGCGCCTCGGCAGAAATCGTCATATCCTGCGGCTCAATCGAATTTGCGCAGATCTCCACCTTTGCGGGATCGATCTCGGGGTTATGCTTTAAAACATAGTCCACGTTTGCCTGCGACATACAGCCGATGCGATCCGAGATCGCATAGAGCTTCTTTTCCTTCCTGCGGAAGAATTTATAAAGGATGCCCTTCAGCCCGCTCTTGCGCATCATACCGATATCCACGGCATTCTGCGGGAAGATATCCTTGAGCAAAAGATAAGTCTGCGCCTTATCTCTTTTCTTGAAATATCTCACAACGCTTTCCAAAGTAATCGGAGGCGTGGGATACAAAATCAGATCAAAAGAAACCCCGTTATAATATCTCTTAATTGCCTTAACAAACTGATATCCGATCAGCATTGTGGAAATGCCTTTTTCTATCAAATTGGCTCGTGTTATATTTCCCGTGCGAACCTGCAATATGCTCGCATTTTCTTCCTCAATCAAAGCCGTCGGTTTGTTCGTCCTGCGCTGAACGGGGCATACAGCATAGATCTTATCGCCGTTCTTTTTAAATTCGCGCAGAAGATCCGTGTAAATATTGTGTTTTTCCAATGTATCGTATGAAGTTAATGAAAGAAACAAAACATTCATTAATGCCACCTCACGCTCTGTATTTCGGGAAAAATCCGCTTTCGGGCAGGTCGGTTCTCTTTTCGACGAGCGCATCGTATTTTTCCTGATTGAATATTTTTTTGCCTATCGCAAAGCGATAGAGCTCGTCCGGGCGGTAGAAGGCCTTTTTGAATTTGAAAAGGCTATCCTCTCCGGAACCGACGCCGCCGCCGAGATACAGCGTTTTGCATCCGTTGGCGCAGCCCCAAAGCGCCGCTTCGTACAAGAGAAGGTTGCTCGGAGCCAAATTTGCGAACTCTCTGACCGAGCCGGAAAGATGATAATTCATCCGTCCGTTCGCGGAGAGCATAATCGAGGCGGCAATGATCTTTTCTTCATAAACAGCATAGAAGACCTGCGCGTTCTGCGCAAGATCGTTCAGCACGCTTTCATAAAACTGCTCGCCGAAGTAATAATACGGATCCGCCTCATCCTTATCCATCGTGGCATTATAAATTTCGCGAAAAACCTTATAGATCTGCGGATATTGCCCGCGATAAATACGGATGCCGTTTTTCTGTGCCTTGCGGATCATATTGCGGTTTTTGCTGGTGATATTATTCCAAATGATTTCGGGCGAAGAAAGATCCATCGTTACGGTTTCGCCCAGCATAATAACGGAATAGTGGTCGCGCACGAGCTCCTGATTTTGAATAATGGGCTGGAAACGAACGAATTCGCTGATGATCCCGTTCTTTTGGCACCATTGCTCGTATTCGTGCATCAGGGCGGCCGTGTTTTCTCCCTCGATCAGCCATCCGCCGTAGCCATACGGCGTTGCAAAATCGAAATACACATTTTCCTCCAGCGCACCGTGAAAGTGCTTATCCCTCGAAACATCCCGCTTCATCACCACGTTGATGCCGCGCGTATTTCCATCCTCATAATAGAAGAGCAACGGCTCGCCGTCACCGTGAATGCGAAAAGCCTTCACATAGCCACTCAGCCAATATACATCGTGTTGCTTAAAGGAGCGGACAAGCAAATCCCATTGTTCTGCTTGCAGAACCGTATAAACCGAAAGCATTCTTAACCCTCCAAAAAAGCCTTGATCTCAAAAATGATGCGCTGCATATCCTCGCAAGTATACCTTTGGTCGCAAACAAGGCTCAATTCGTTTTCATACAAGAAGCGTTGCTCCTCATTCAAGGAATGATATTCGCTGACAGGCCAATGCACGGGGCAATATATCTGCCTTTGAATAAGGTGAGAACGCAAAGCGTTGCGCTTCCCGTCCGGAACGAGAATCGGCACGAAAAGCGGGCAATCCTTTTCTGAAAGTCGCGGAAAAACCGCAATATCCGAAAAAGCATCTAAAAGCTGACGCGCGTTTTCTCGCCGCCGCTTTACCAAAAAATCAACATCCAGGCACTCCGCAAGAGCAATATCCCGCTCCGCAGCAGGCGCAATACCGATATTCTCCAGCAATTCTTCCGCTTTGGAAAACAGAGAAAGATATCCCTTATCCTCGGTGTCTCCTTGGATATACTGCGCCTTCCATTTCATCGCGCGGTCACGCAGCTGCAGAAGCTCGGTTGCCGCCGCCTCGTAAGAGACGGGATTTTTGAATCCCCAAGCGAAGCCGCCCGTCCAAAATCCCGCCCACTTGCGAAGGCTTCCAAAATAATAATCCGCATCCGTTTTTTTCTCCGAGAAGATCGAATGCGTCAGATCTCGGATCAAAACACCGCGAAAAGACGCCGTATCCATCGTTGACGAAAAACCGAAATGATCCAAAACCAAGGCAACATCGGCCTCGGGCAATTCGTTTTGGTAAAACTTTACCTCAATTCCCTCCTCCAAAAAAGGAAGGAGCATGCTGTCGCAGCACCAAGCCGGCATCGCCGCCGTTTTGAAGTGGTTTTCCCGCAAAATCGCCTTCAGCGCGCTTCTTCCGGAAGCAAACCACTGCGTTTTTTGGGGAAACAATGCATTCTTCTGTGCCTGTGGAACACTCCAGAACTCGCTACCGATTTCTTTCGCAAAAAAAGATTCTTGAGCCATAAGTATTTTTAAATGTCTTCCGGCCAAGCGTCATTGACCATTTCCATTACGGTATCGTAATCAAGCTTTTGAAGTTGCATATCCTCGCCGTTTTGATCCAAGATCTTAACGGTTTCGCTGATCTTGCAAAGAGAATTCACAAAGCCCTCTTTGGTTTTATCCATAACGTGCAGTCTGAAAATTACGCGATCCAACGAGCTAGTAGATGCAATCTCATCACCGACAAATTTAAACTGACGGTTCTGCAAAAGCTGAGGCATCGCATTGATTTCGTCCACGCCCTCAATCTTCGTAATCACACCCGGCTTCAGCGGGATGTAGTAATTACAGCAATACTGGCTGAATTTGAAATTATCCTGAGTCTTTGCATCATATTCCGTCATTTTTCCGGTCAAAGCAAACTCTATCATAAGTTCAAGTGAGCTTATGCCATTCAAGCGCTCTGCAAAAACATAGAATTGCTCGCCACCCATACGCAATCCGGATTCGTGGAAATAAAGCTTTCCGTTCTCTTCAAAGCCTTGGAACATAACGTTTCCGTATTTAATTCCCAACGCCTGAATCATCTTAGCGACAGAAGGCTCCACATCTCTCTTGTAATCATCGAGAAACTTAGGCGAGAACATATGGAACAGGCACGATGCCGCTTTTCCCTTCTCCGTAGTGATCTTATACTTAAGGAAGGAGGAGGAAAGGCTGCAGTAGCCATCCTGAACCGTATAGTGAATAAAAATTTCATTGGAGCTATCGATGTAACGCTCGCATACAATTTTCTTGCTTTCGGAAGCATCGTAAAGCTCTTTGTAGTGCGCAATCAACTCCTGCTCGGTTTCGCATCTCATAATTCCGCGACCGCCACTACCATCCGCGGGCTTCACCATTACAGGATAAACGATCTTATCCAAATCCTCACGCCTAAAATGAATGTCCACATCATAAATTTCCGGCGTTGGAACTCCGTACTGCACACACATTTCCTTAAAACGGCGCTTATCGTTGGAAAGGATATCAAACTGCTCCACGGTTCCGCAACAAGGAAGTCCTGCCTTTTCGCAAATCTGCGCATAGAAAGGAAGATGCGAATCCGTCCAACCAACAAAGATTCCATCGACATTATTTTCTTTTATCAAGCGAACCATTTCATCGATGTTAGAAAAATCGACATTCCAACATTCATCCGCTATCTTTTTTGCGGGAGATTTTTCCGCAGGATAGTAATTCGCGACGATCGTCGTCACACCCATCTCCTTTGCGCGCTGTACAGCACAAGCGGCCAGCGAAGAGCCATCAAGTAGCAAAAGCTTTTTGCCCTTTAAATTCATATTCATATTCTTATCTCCTCATAATTGAAGTAATAAATTTAATACCTTTTGCCAAGTCTCTTAAGAAAACCGTTAACCTCTTTTCTAAAGCCCTTTTGCATAGGAATTTGCCAAACGAACTGTCCTCTCCTGTTTGCCTCTACCAACACCCAGCCATCTTTCGTCAACGCTAAATCCCATCCGGTATATCGATTGTCAGGAACCACTTGCGCCAATTCTTCTACAAGCGCTTTCGCCTCATTCCAGCGAGGGATTACAAAATCAATAATTTTCTTTTTCGTATCCGGATGGATTTCATAAGTCTTTGCGTGCTCATCTGCGGCCGCAAAAACGCGCCCAGTCTCGACATCCACAGCACAAATAACCCCTCCGGCTCCCGCATTGTCTACGGTTTTTCCGGATCTTCCTATTCTGAAGAACGGGTGAACAATTACAACTTCATCGTCAAAACGAATCGTCGGCACCCGAACCGTGTTGACAGAAGCCGGATGAAACTCTGCCAATTCCTCAACCTGAACAATAACTTCTTCTGCTAAAAAACAACCTTGATATTCGGAAAACATATGCGCAAAAAGCGCTTCGCCATCCGCGTAATCATCCTTTTCAAACAAAGCAACTCCATTGCCACAAGAGGCATCAAGAGGCTTGGCGATAAACCGCGAATGCTTTTCAAGAAAAGAAAGAAAGCTCTTCTTGGATTCCTCGCCTTGGCAAAAAACGACATCGCGTTTGTAAAAGGACTTGTAGGTATTATGAGTTTTCCATTTATCATCAAATATCGCCGCATTGGCAGGATTATTCATAGCACAAGTATATCCAAGATGCTCCCAATCGGCAACAAATCCCCTGCGCTCTTTATCGGATTTTTCATAGAATTTATAGCACAAATATTCGTCAAAATTGAAGCCATATCGACGGTATACGCGAAGCATATCCTCAGCCATCGAGTCTACATTTTCGGAAGAAAATCCAAACGAGTGAATAACAGAACGAGCTTTAGAAAGCAATGCTTTTCTACGCAACAAACCGATCAAAGAATAGTAAACTCTTCGAACAATTCTCAGGTTTTTAACGGTTTCCTTTTTGATCATACCTTTTGCTCCTCCCTTTGCTCATCCATATAGGCTCTCTCGATGTGAAGGCTCACAGGCTGTTTTTCTCCCTGTCCGATTCCTTCTCTCTTCAAAACCTTCAGGAAGGTCATAAAGATGATCTTTATATCCAGCCAAAGAGAAATGTGATCCACATAAAAAACATCGTATGCGAATTTCTCTTCCCAAGAAAGATTATTCCTTCCCTTGCATTGAGCCAATCCGGTTAAGCCCGGACGAACCTCGTGACGGCGGCGCTCCTCGGTAGTATAATAATCCAAGTACTTCACCGTTAAGGGGCGCGGACCAACGATGGAAATATCTCCCTTCAAAATGTTGAGAAGGGAAGGCAATTCATCGATAGAAAGTGCACGAATGATGCGCCCATACTTGTTCAAACGATCCTTATTCGGCAAAAGATTTCCATCCTTATCCTTCGCATTCGACATCGAACGAAACTTAAACAGACTTATAATGCACTCTTTGCCGGTTTTTTTATCTATTCTTCCGGGACGCTTCTGTATGTAAAAGGGATTTCCCTTCATAGCAATCGCGCCAACCAGCGTAAAAAGAATCAAAAACGGGGATAAAACGATCAATGCAAGCAGGGACAAAAGGATATCAAACAATCTTTTAAAAAAATGTGCGTACATTTCAGCCTCCATAATTGAGTTTTGCTGTAATTACTGCCCGTCCTTCTTCTTTTTCTTTGGCGGAACGAGCGTTTTTTCTCCGGCGAGATACATCTTCACAAGTCCGAGCAAGACGGATACGGACGAGATATAGACGATCACGGGATAGAATTTCTTGTATATGAAAACGCAGATGTCCGTTGCCGTCTGTCCGCCGACGATCAGCGCCAGCAGATAGCCGAGAAACGAAGCCGCGCCGGCAAAAAGCGCCACTGCGATGCCAATTCCATACACATACGATAAAACCTTTATGAGCTTTTCCTTAAAGTTCTGCATACTTCACCTCTCACAATCCAAGAATCGGCAACCATCCGAGAAGGACGATGACCTCCAGCACATACTGCGCCGCCACCCACCAAAGGTCGTTTTTCAGCGTTTTGGTGAAGTCGGATTTTGCGATCGACATACCGGCATACATTCCAAGGGCGAAGGGCGGCGTGATGCCGCACATAACACCGCAGATACAGGGCAACATTGCCGCAACCAGCAGAGGATCTGCACCTGCCGATGCAAACGCCGTGATAAACACGGAGCCAAGCATAACAACGATGGACGAGCCGGGGATAACCATAGAGATAAAGCATACGAGAAGCGGAATGATGAAGGCGAGGCCGACAAGGCCGAGATTCAGGCTCTCGAAAACCGCCTCAAGCTCCGCACCGACCTGCAGATCCGTGAAGAGCGCGCCGATCATATAACCGAGAATACAGGTCGCAACCGTGGGCGAAAGGCCCTTCACGCCGCCTGCAAAGATCTCAACGATGCGCTTCGGCGTCATCTCCTTGCGATTTTTGGCAATCAAAACGCCGTACAAGGCGGCGATACCGCCGATGAAAATCAAAAGCGAGGACGAGAAATACTTTGCGCCGGTGGCGCCGAGACGCTCGGTCAGAAAGGTTGCATTAAAGATCGAATCGAAGATGAAGGGAACAAGGATAATCACGGGAAGCAAAAGTCCCGTCCATCCATCCTTCAGCGTTTCCCTGAGGCTCGGAATTTCATCCTTCGGCATCGGCTTAATCTTGTAGTACTTGCAAAAGACAAAAAGTTGGATGAAGCGCGCAAGGATAAACCAAAGCGAAACGCCCCAGCAAACAACCCAGAAAGAGCCCGTCGTTACCTCGGAAAGCGGATAAACCGCCATAAACGCGCCAAGCGCGGCAACAATATTGGAAGAGGGCGGGATCATGTTACCAAGATAGCTGGAGGTGCTCTCCACATTGGCGGCAAGCTCCGGCGGATAACCGGATTTGATCATCGCAGGGATCGTAATCGATCCGGTCGCCATTACGTTACCGGGACCGCTTCCCGAAAGAGCGCCCATAAAGCTGCTCGCAGTAACCGCCGCATAGCCCGCACCGCCGGGCACACGCCCCAGCAGGGAGACGATAATGCGCACGCAATTATCGATAACCTTCGTTTTGGAAAGGATCTGCGACATGGCACAGAAGGCCATCATCGAATAGAGCAGCGAGGTCGACATCGCTGTGTCGATGTATTGAAAAATGCTTGCCCACTTGCCCGTGATCGCAATCAAGGCGATAAAGCTGAGCAGGATACCCTCGTAGATCGGGCGCTTAAACGCAAGAAACCATACGAAAATGATCGCAAGCATCACGCCGATATAAATGAAAACATTTGGCATCAAAAACTTCTCCTATGTTCCTATGCAAGAAAAAGGCCAAAAACGATCGCAAACCGATCTTTTGCAAGCCCCCTTGCACTTTTCCTGGCTATTTTATTCAAAACACGAGCGGATGATCTCGATGATCACATCCTGCTCTTCGGGGGTCATTTTATTGTCGCTGGGGAGGCAGAGGCCGCGGTGGAAGATATCCATACCGACGTCAAGGGGCTTGCCGTCCTTGCCGAGGGCGCCGCCGGCGATATAGGCATTCGTCTTGGCGCGGCCGTTTCCCTCGCGGGTGATAAAGGGATTGTTGCGATAGATGGGCTGCATATGCATTGGCTTCCAGATCGGGCGGCCCTCGGCGTTTGCCGCGGCAATTGCTTCGAGGATCTCCGTGGGGCAGGACTTGCCGTGCTCGGGCGTATAAAGCGCCTCGCACTCACCGCGCACCTGCTTGCACATTGCGCCCTCGTCGATCAGAAGGCAGGAAAGCCAATAGTTCGGCTCGCTCTTTTGCGCGTCGAAGGGATTCATCGAAACGGGCAGATCCGCAAGGCCGGCCTTATAGCGCTCGTAGATCGCCTTCTTTTGCGCGATGTGCTCCTCGAGGTACGGAATTTGGCCGCGCACAACGCCTGCAATCACGTTGCTCATACGATAATTATATCCAAGCTCCTCGTGCTGATACCAGGGCGCATTCTCGCGGCTCTGCGTTGACCACTTGCGGACCTTGTTGGCCGCCTCAAGATCGTCCGTCAGGAGCATACCGCCGGAGGAGCCGGTGATGATCTTATTTCCGTTGAAGGAGATCGCGTTGAAGGTACCGAAGCCGCCCGTCTGCTTTCCCTTATAGGTGGCGCCGAGAGACTCGGCGGCATCCTCGATGATGATCGCACCGTGGCGGTCGCAGATCTCCCTGATCTCGTCGATCTTACCGGGCACGCCGTACAGGTGCGCAACGACGACGACCTTCACCTCGGGATAGATCTCGAAGGCCTTCTCCAGCGCAACGGGATCCATATTCCAGGTATCATACTCCGTATCGATAAAGACCGGAACGGCGCCCTCGTAAACCATCGGGTTCACGGTCGCATCAAAGGTTACATCGCTGGAGAAAACCTTATCCCCCGGCTTGATGCCCGCAAGGCGCGCGGCCATATGCAAAGCGGCCGTGCCTGCGGAAAGGGCGACGGCATACTTGCAACCGACCTTCTCGGCAATCTGCTTTTCCACCTCGTTGATATTGGCGCCAACGGTGGACATCCAGTTGGTATCAAAGGCCTCCTTCATAAAGAGCAGCTCCTCGCCGTGCATCGTTGGCGAAGAGAGGTAGATCTTGCGCGCAAGGGGCTTTTGATCCTTCGAAATCTTCATATATGCTACCTCCGAAAAAACGCGCACGGAACCTAAAAAAGAGCAAGCGTGCGCATAAAAATATCGTTTTCACACCCAAGTATATCATATATATATATAAAAGTCAACAGAAAAATATATGGGAGGGGAGAAAATTCGCGCCAAAACGGCAAAATTCTCCCAAAAGCCGCCCATCGCGGCGCAAAAAAAGCAAAAGAAAAACGGAGGATTTTCTCAAAAAATTTCCTCCGTGCTTTTCCTTGTCCCCTTCTATTTTTGGCGATTCTTCAGCGAAAATCCTCGTTTTTGAAAACTTTTCTTTGCAAAAATCCGTTTTCCGTTTTGTGTTGCGTGATTTTACAAAAAACCTCGTCTTATTTTTCCGCAAAGAAAAACAGAGAAAAAACTAACGGGCGAATCGGAGGCCGAGACCTCTTTTTTCGCCCGTTTTTTATTTTTGGTTTTTTATGCGCCGAAAGCGCACCTCCTTACCTTGGCAAGGAGGTGGCGCCGTTTTCATAAATCAGCGCAAGCATCCGATCCTTCGAAGCGCAAAGCATCCGATAATAGGATCTGATATAGGTGGATTCATAATGCTCGGAGGCAAGAATCGTTTGCCAGCGGAGCGAAGCATACGCAGCTTCTCCATTGGGGCCGACGGCCGTCATATTCGCGCAGAAGAGCGAGATGGAATTCTCGAGCATCTGCTCTCTCGCATCGCCGACGGAGGCTCTCATATAGGAGAGGATCTCGGCATTTGCCTCGCCGAGCGCGGCATTTCCGTCTTCAAGCGCGGGGCGAAGATCATTTGCAAAATAGGATGCAAGCACGTCGCCCGAATGCGTGGACTGATGATTCAGGAAGGCAGAGCATTGCGCAAATTTCTTCGAAAGCGAGCTGATCGCGCCGACGCGGCCGGCATCGTGGATGCGCGTTTCATAGGCAATGCCCGCCGTTTGCACGGGAACGGGAAGGATCAGAACGCCGCCCTCGAGGCCGCGGTAGGCCGAGCCCTCCAGATCGCCAAGCAGCGCGACGCCGCCGAAGAGCGCGCCGCCGCCGATGAAGACGTCTCTCGCCTCATCCATCGTGCCGACAAGCTTTGTGCTTTCCGCGCTGATCAAGGCCTCCAGCATCTTGGCAAAGGTATAGAGCGCCTCGTTTTCCGCAGGCGTTTCGTATCTGCCGCCCGTGCCCTCGCCGTAGAGACGGACGGAGGAGGTATAGAGCAGACCCGCCGTTGTGATCTCGGAGGTGGAAAGGACGATTCCGAAGGCATCCGCATCCGAGAGAGCCGCGCCGTAGCGCATCATCAGCTCGTAGGTCCAAGCGCCGCTTTGCACGGCGTCTGCAAGATCGGAAAGCGTGTTTTCTCTGCCGAGGCCGAGAATATCAAGGCCGCCGAGCGAGGAAAGAAGCTCTGCATTTGCAGGCACGCAATAGAAGGCGCGCGCGAGATCGATGAAGTAATCCGACGCAAGAAGATACATACGCGATTCGTCGAAGGCAAGCGAGGTCATATATTCGTACATATAACCGTTGCTGTCGCCGACGGTCTCGCCGTAATTCTCTGCGGTGAACTCAAAATAGTTCTCCGTCTGCTCGCTCCTCAGGTTTGCAAAGCAGCCGAGCAGGGATGCGCCGATCATATCGTAGGTGAAGTCGTAATAGATATCCGTATAAACGCCCTTGGCCTGTGCAGTCGCGATCTCGGAATAGCGCTTCGACCAGCTGTATTCATCGTGGAGCGCGGGCAGGTACTTATAGGTTGCCGAAATGCGGGTTGCCGCAAGGGCCTCTGCATTTCTTTCAAGGATCGCCTGCTCCGTGATGGGGCTTGCAAGAACCGCCTCACCCGCCATAAAGCTCTGGCCGAGGGAGGAAAGGATACCGCCCGAATGGTTATTCACCGTGATGCTCACGGTGTCCGTCTGCCAGGGGAAGAAGGTGCCGTGGAGCGCATAGCCGCAATCGTCGCAAAGGCCGTCGCCATCCTCATCTGCGTGCGCGGAGCAGGTAAAGGCCTCGCCGCAACGGTCACAGATACCGTCGCCGCCGAAGTCGGTATGCTTCCCACAAACGTATTCCGATCCGCAACGGTCGCAAAGCTCGTCTCCGTCCGCATCGATATGCACCGTACAGATGAAGTGGTTGCAGAACAGACAGCATCCGTCTGCATCCAAGCTGTGCTCACAGGCAACGGCGGCGGAGCAGAAATCGCAGATGCGGTTATGGTTTTCATCCGTATGCACGGGACAAAGCGTGACGGCAACGGTCTCGCCGTTTTCATCATAATACCAGAAGCGACCCTTGGATTCGGTCAGCTCTGTGACAAAGGAATAAACGGGAGCGGAAAGAAGGATATAGTTGCGCTCGGCAAATTCGATATTGCCGAAGGCAGCCTCCGTCGAAGCGTAATAGATCGCGCTGAGCGCATCACAGCCCGAGAAGGCCGCGCGGCCGACCGAGGTCACGCTCTCGGGGATATAAACGCTTTCAAGGCGCTCACAGCCCGAGAAGGCACCGAGGCCGATTCTCTGCAGGCCGCTCGGAAGGGTGACGGACTCGAGCGCACCGCATCCGGAGAAGGCGCCCAGAGAAAGCAGGCGCACGCCCTCACCGAAGCGAACGCTTTCGAGCGAGGTGCAGGCATAGAAGGCACCGAGACCAACCGTCTCTGCCCCGCCAAGCTCTGCCGCACGAAGACGGGAGCAAAGCGCAAAGGCGCCGAGGCCGATCTCTGCATCGCCGAGGATCTCCACCTCATAGAGGTTCGGGCAGGCAATGAAGGCCGAATGGCCGATGCTCTTCACGCTATCGGGGATCGAAACGAAGACGATCCTGCGGTTGGCCGCAAAGGCGGCGGCACCGATGGCGGTAACGGGCTTGCCGTTATAGGTCTTAGGAATATAAATGTAGGGATCCGTGCAATCGCCAAGGCCGACAACGGTATAGCCGCCGTCTGCATTCTCCTTATAGAGAAGCCCCTCGGAGACGAGAAGTCTTCCGCAAAGCTCGCACAGACCGAAGCCGTTATCGTGGCAGAGCGAAAGCGTTACGCCGCAAGCATCGCAGATGTGATTTTCATTTGCATCCGCGCAGGGAGAAATTCTCTCGTGGCAAAGGTCGCAAAGGTGATCGCGATCCTTATCGGAATGCTCGGAAAGCGCCGTGCCGCATTGGTCGCAAAGGTGATCGCTGTTCGTATCGGCGCAACCGCTGAGGGGCTTGCCGCATTCGTCGCAGAGGTGATCCTTATTTGCATCCGCACAGCTCGAAACGCTCTCGCCGCAAAGCTCACAGCGGTGGTCGCCGTTCTGATCGCGGCAAGGAAGCTTTTGATCGCACGCGTCACAGTAGTGATCGAGATCCGCATCCGTGCAGAAGGAGAAGAGCTTTCCGCATTCGTCGCAGAAGTGGTCGCCATCCGCATCTGCGCAGTCGCCAAGGCTCGCGCCGCATTCGTCGCAGAAGTGATCCTTATTTGCATCCGCACAGGCGCTGATCTTTTCCGCACAATAATCGCAGATATGATCGCCGTTCTTATCGGAATGCTTGGAGAGCGCCTCTCCGCATTCGTCGCAGTAGTGATCCTTATCCACATCGGTGCAAAGCGAGATGGAAGCGCCGCAGACGTCGCAAAGGTGATCGCGGTTTGCATCCGCGCAAGTGCTTGCCCGCTTTCCGCAGATCTCGCAGATATGGTCGCGGCTTTCATCAATGCAGTCCTCCGTGCGCTCACCGCAGAGCTCACAGAAGTGGTCGCTGTTTTCATCCTTGCATTCGCTGATAGCTGCGGAGCAAAGGTCGCAAAGGTGATCACGGTCGCCGTCCGCGCAAGTGCTGAGGATCTCGGAGCAAACGTCGCAAAGGTGATCGCGGTTTGCATCCGCACAGCTTGAAACAACGGTTTCACAGCGGTCGCAAATATGATCGCCGTCCGAATCCTTGCAGGTGCTGATCCGGATGCCGCAATCGTCGCAGAGGTGATCGCGGTCAAAGTCGAAGCAATACGCCTCGATGCCGTTTTCGGTTTCGTGCCAATAATAGCCGTCCGCCGTCGGCATATTTTCGCTATACATATGAACTCTTGCCGAGGTCAAAGCCGTATTGCCGCTATCAAACGAGATCGAGCGCCAGCCGGCCGATCTGCCGCGGTAGAATACGCTCTGCACCCTCGTGCCGAGGAAGGCATCGCCCGCAACGGACTTTAGAGCATCGCCGATCACAACGGTTTCGAGGAAGGCACAGTCGCGGAAGGCCTGCGCGCCGATCGTTTTAAGGCTCGCGGGCAGAACCACGGAGGTGACGTCGATCGCGCCGAGGAAGGCCTCGGGAGCAATGGCGGTGACGGGAGCACCGAGATAGGTATCCGGCAGGATGAGCTCGGTATCCGTAGAGTCTCCGATGGAGGTCAGCGTATAGCTTCCGTCCGCATTCTGCACAAACTGAAGTCCCTCGCTGAAGGCAAGCGCCTCGCCGCACTCGTCGCAAAGACTGTCGCCCTGCGCGTCCGTATGAAGCGAGCGAACGGCGCCGCATTCGTCACAGATATGGTTGTGATCGAGGTCGCGGATGGAGCCGCTCAGCTTATCCACGTACACGTGCGCGTGATAAGTATAATTGTAGAGTGCGCAAATCTTTGCGGCCAGCGCTTCGTTTGCGCCCTGATAATAGAGATAATTCTCAATGCTGTAAATATAAGTTTCCGTTTTGCCGTTCTTATATGCCGTGATCGTCATATCTCCGAAAAATTCGTTGATATAAATGGATTCGAAAATCGCAGGTGTATTCTCGATCGTCACGGTCTCGGAGCGACCCGTGGAAAGGCGCAGATTCACGCGCGTTCCGCTTTCGCCGCGGATCGCAATGGCAACGGTTCCGTCCAGGGCAAAGGTGAGACCGTTCAGGAGCGTATTCCTTGCATTGGTCGATTCCTTGGCCGTCGGCAGGGCGGTCATATAGCCCTCGGGCATCTCGCAGGAGAGAAGCTGCGCGCCGGTCTGCGCGCGCACGTGCTCGATCATCGCATAGGTCAGATCGTGTGCGCTCACGTAAGCATCGGAAGCAAGCACGGTGGCCGCATATTTTTCAATGCTGATCGTCACGGTGTGCTCATATCCGAGCGCCTCAAGAACGATGGAAACCTCGCGGTCAGCAAGATTCGGGGCAACGGGCGTCGTGAATCGGTAATAGCCGTTCTGCGCCGTCATCTGCGAAAGATCGTAGCGCACGCCGGCAACGGTGATCGCACTTGCACCGAAGGAGGAGGAAAGATAGAAGTTGATACCGATCTGTCCCTGCAGGGTCAGGCTCATCTGCATAATGCCGGGGCGCATAGCCACGAGGCTTGCGTTTCCGAAGACGAGCGTTTTGTCCACGAGCGTGGGCAGGAAGGTATAGCCGAAGTTTGCATTGACGGTGGCATTGGAGCGAACGGCGTATTCGCCGAGGCGCCAATATTCCTGAGCGAGGCCATAGCCCCAATCAACAACGCCGATCTTATCCGCCGTCAGATACGCGCCGAGGCGGTAGGTCACGCCGTCCACCGTTCTTTGCAGATAAGCAAGCCGGGTATCCTCCGGAGGCGTTCCGCCGTAGAGCGCGAGGAGCGCCGCGTGATCGGTCAGCGCCGTGCCCACGTGCGTGATCGTGTTAACGCCGGTGATCGAGGTCGGCATCGTCACGCCGATGAAGACGCAGTCCTCAAAGGCAAGCGTGCGGGTGTTGGTTCCATCCGCCGCCTTAACCGCAAGCGCCGACGTATAGAAATCAAGGAGCGCCGTTTGCTTTTTGGAATAAACGAAGGTATTCTTCACGGTGAGATTCACCGCGCGTCTGTAATAATGCGCACCGAAGGCCGAGGCGGGCGAGCCCGTCATATAGATCTCGGCATTGGAGATGCTTGCCGTTCCCAGCACAATAAAGGGAGCGGCACTTCCGCCGTAGTGATAAACGCCGCCGTTGACGGTCAGAGCTGCGCCGGTTGCGATCTCATACATAAAGGCGATCGTACCGCGCGCGGAGGTGACGGTGATATTCTCACCGTTGATCACAACCTTACCGGTGCTCTGCTCGCCGATGGCGATAAAGGCAGAAGCGGAGTTATTTTCGATCCTCGCGCCGGGGCGGGAGGAGGTCAGCGTGAAGACGTACTTCGCAGTGTTTGATTCAAAGGCAAACACGCCCCAGCAAGACTTGGGATAGGAGGAGCTGCTATTGCTTCTCGATGCATTGACGCCAACGCAATCCTCGTCTGCCGTGATCCTGAAGCCGTTGAGGTCGAGCGTCACATTACCAAGAGAAAGAGACTTGTGCTCGGTATAAGAGTTGATCGCTCCGAGCGGGCCCCAGCCAAGGCCCTTGGTGAGAGTGATATTCGTATGAAGGGTGATCGTGTATGCTCCGTCGCATTCATTGAAGCGCTCGTGGAAGAGAAGACCGATCTCGGCCTCCGTCATATCGGGCGAGAAGCTTTGATAGTGCAAGCCGCCGTTTACGTCGGTATAGGAGAATGCGACCGGCTCAACCGAGCGGTATTCCACCTCCACGCGGCGCACCGTGCCAAGCATCGAGGAGGTCACCGCGCGAATGCCCGTGGCACCAATCACGGCACCGCTCTTGATCACAGCCGTGCCTCCCTCTCCCATCACAAAAATATCCATCTGTGCGGGATTGCATTGGGGCACCGTGCCAAGCATCCAATAATCCGTGTATGCATCGCCCCAGACCACCGTCAGAACCTCGTCGGTCGAGGTCGGGATCACGCAATCCATCGCGTATTCCTTGCCGTCCACCCTGCAAGTCATCACCGCCTGGGAATGTGCCAGCAGAAGGCCGTCTATGGCGGGCAAAGCACCGGTGAAGCCAAAGCGGCAGTCCGTGAAGGTCAGCGCTCTGCCTCCGTGCTTGGCTACGGGAATCACGTTATAGAACATACATCCGTTGAACGCGGGAGCCGAGCCGTTGTTTGCGGTGTTCTTCACGCTGAAAAGCGGAACCGCGTCCTCTGCCGTGCAGATAAAGCGACAGCTTCGGATGGGAACGGCCTTGGAGGAGCGGTAATAGAGCGGTGCCGTCGCCCCATTCGTGGTCACGAAGGTGGCGTTCTCCACCAGAGTGATATAGAAATTCGTGTTAGATGAACGCGAAAGCATGAGGAAATAATCAAAGGTGGAGGATTCACTCTGAATATAGGTTCCGCCCAGAATGCTGCTGACGTTTGTGCCGCCGTACATATCGCTGTTGACCGCCGCGCAAACCACGGTGAGGTTATCGCCGTAGACATAGGCCTTTTCCCGTTCGCCAAGAATAACGGTGCCAAAAACCTGATACCTGCCGGCGGAGCCGTCTTCATTCGTCCAGCTGTGCGTAGTATCGTTGGTGCGCAGGAGCGGGGCGTTCTCTGCCAGGATGCGTCCGCCGGGCACGGAGGAATAAAGAGAGAGTCTCGCCGCCTTGATATCGATTGCATAGGTGGTGCTTTTCGCCGTCAAGGTCAGCGTGTAGCCGTTGAGGTC
>JAZTWU010000130.1:0-8208 GCA_045636085.1 Eubacteriales bacterium | reverse complement strand
CGTGATCGTGGTGGTGATGGCCGCACTTGCACTCCTCGTCGTGATCGTGGTGGTGATGACCACAACCGCACTCGCACTCCTCGTCGTGATCGTGGTGGTGATGGCCGCACTCGCACTCCTCGTCGTGGTCGTGGTGGTGATGGCCGCACTCGCATTCCTCGTCGTGGTCGTGGTGATGGTGGCCGCACTCGCACTCCTCGTCGTGATCGTGGTGATGATGCTCCTCCTTGAGGGCGGCAATCGCGGAATCCAAGGTGTCCTTGTGCTCCATAGCTTCAAGGATCGCAGAACCGCTGAGAAGCTCCCAAGGCGTGGTCACAACCGTTGCATTTGCATTATTTTCCCGAAGAAGCGCAACGGCATCCTCGATCTTTTTATCCGAAATTCCGCCCGTGTGCGAAAGGATGATGGAGGTTGCGGTGCGGATCTGGTCGATATAAAATTCTCCGAAATTCTTGGAATACATCTTGCACTTGTTTGCATCCGCAACGGCGCAAAGGCAATTCAGCACAACCTCCTCGGAAAGCACGGAGGAAACCGCACGCACAACATCGGAAAGCTTGCCGACACCCGAGGGCTCGATCAAAACGCGATCGGGAGAATATTGCTCAAGAACCTGAGCGAGCGCCTTCGTGAAATCACCGACGAGCGAGCAACAAATGCATCCCGAATTCATCTCCGTGATATTCACGCCCGCTTCTGCAAGGAAGCCACCGTCAATACCGATCTCGCCGAATTCATTTTCGATCAGAACAACCTTCTCGCCTGCATAAGCCTCCTTAAGAAGCTTTTTGATCAGCGTTGTTTTTCCTGCGCCCAAAAAGCCGGAAAAAATATCTATTTTTGTCATTTTTTATTCCCTTTCCGTGCGGTTATGAATATAACGCGCCTGCGTATAATGTATATATAGATAATTATATAACAGTCTGCAAAAAAAGTCAAGAGAGAGAAAAAGCAAAGTTAAAATATTTCAATATCTCGGCTATCATATCATAAAAACGGAGGCAATATGAATCTTCTTTTGATCAATACGAGTCCGCACGAATTCGGTTCAACACAAGCGGCGCTCTCCATCGTGGAGAGCGAATGGGAGGCGCTGGGAGGAAGGCAAAAAGAATTCTGGTGTAAAAACGGAGCGACGCTTTCCTGCATTGCATGCGGCCTTTGCAAGCACGGAAACGGATGCTTTTATCAGGATGCCGTGAACGAGCTTCGCCCGCTTTGCCAATGGGCGGATGCATTCGTTTTTGCAAGCCCCGTGCACTACGGCGGCGCAAGCGGAATGGCGAAATCCGTGATGGGCAGGCTTTTTTATTCCTCAAAGGAGCTATTAAGAAAAAAGCCCGCCTTCGCAATCGCCGTTGGGCGACGGGGCGGGCACTTGGGTGCTCTTTGGGAAATGGAAAAATTCTTCACCTTTAACGAAATGCCGATTGCAAGCTCAAGCTATTGGCCGATTCTTCACGCAAAAACAAAGGAGGATCTCCCTGCGGATACAGAAGGAATCGCCACGATTCAAACGGCAACGAAAAATCTTTTTTGGCTTGCTTCTCTGATCGTTTCAGAAAGAAGCAAACGAGAAAAAGAGTAAATTTAATGCTTTTTGAAAACAAAATTTTACATTTAAACTCTTTCAAAATAGAGAAGCTCTCCAAGAGGCGCAGAAAGCATCACGCTTTTTTTGCCATCAAAAATCCTGCCATCCGATGCGCGCCACCTTCCGCTCGGAAGAACGACGGAGCGCTCACGGCATCCCTTCGTGATCACGGGAGCGACGAGGATATCCTCGCCAAGCATAAATTCATCCGTGATGGAATGATACCCCTCGTGCGGATAATTGTATTCAAGGAAACGGACGATCGGCTCACCGTCACAGCGAGCTTTTTCCACCAGAGAAAGGATTCTATCCCCCATTTTCTGATGCAATTTTGCCATTTTGCGAACGGCCGCAAGCGCGGGCTCGGAAAGCAAGCGCCATGGCGCCCAAGAGAACTGCATCATCGGCAAAAGCGCGGAGGCCTCCGCCATTCGCACGAAGAGCTCCTCATCCACCTTAAAATCCTTCATCGTGTTATAGATCCATTCCCCGCCGCCGATCATATCGGGGCAAACGAAGGGATGACCGAGAAGACCCGTGATCGCGCAAGCAGGAACGAAGGTATCGATTCCGTTTCCGACCCAGCGGTGATCCTTATCGCAAAGGCGCTGAATGCCGCATTTACCGCCACCTTTATAGGTATCCTTGAATTCGTGGTATGCGTAACGGCGGCCGAATTCATTCCAAGCGGCATTCATTGCGTGCGCATCCTCATCGTCTCGCGGACTGCCACCGAGGACCGAGGCACTATGATACATATCAACGGTACCACCGTCAAATTTGAAGCCGTCCACGCCGTATTCCCGCATCAGATACTGAAGCTTTTCATCCAAAAATTCGCGATCGCATTCCTTACGCATATCCAGCGCGGCGGAATAGCCGTTCCACCAGCGGAAGAGCGCAACGCCCCCCTCCTTTGTGCGAACGAAAAGCTTGGATGCATTTTCCACGGCATCGGGAAGGTTTTCAAAGCAATGACGGATGAAAAACGGACCGTCCGGGCAAACGAGAGGAACCACCCATAAAAGCACCTTAAATCCCATTTTATGCAGTTTTTCGATCATTTTTTTCGGGTTTGGAAATTTATGCGGATCGAATTTCCACTCACCGTATCTTCCGTGCCAGCCCTCGTCTATGATCAGGATGCCGGGGGCGAAGCCGTTTTGGATCACGGCCTCGGCATAGGCAAGCACCTTTTTCTCCGTCGGATCGTAGGTATATTCCATCCAGGTATTATATTGCGCCGTTTTGAAAAATGCCTCAGGCAATTCCTTTCCGTCAAAGGGAAAATGCGCGCGCATCGCAGCAAGATAAGCATCGCGAAGCGAGTTGCCTGCAAGATATTCCTGCACGGCGCCGCCCTCAAAGGTGATTTTTCCATCCTTTATTTCAACGGCAAAGGGCTCCTCGCTATAAAAATAGCGTCCCTTTGTTGAAAGATACAGCGGCATCGTTTGATTCGGGCACATAATGCGAAAATCGGCAGAATATTCTGTGTCCTTGGAAAAGGGATTTTTTGCACCGTCAAACGCTGTTCCGCCGTAGAGATATTCGTCAGGATAAATTTCATAGGAAATCTTCATAGCACGCTCCCACTTTTTTTCTCATTTTAACATAAGAAAAAACAAAAGTCAAGAAAGCGAAATCAAAAAAAGTCAGATGGAAAGAACGATTTCTCTTTCAGAAAACGGAGACGCGCCACATCGCCCCTTCATCACGCGCTCGTGCCCCTTTCCGAGAAGCAAAAGCACATCTCCCCTTTGGCACAGAGAAAAAGCATAGCGGATTGCCTCGGCGCGGTCAACGACGATACAACCGCGCGTTTTATCTGTAAAGGCTTCATAAATCTGCGCACAGATATGGAGCGGATGCTCCTTTCCGCTATCATCCTCCGTGATCACCGAAAAATCCATCACGTCGCAGGCGGCAAGCGCCAGATCTCTGCGGCGCACCTCTCCTCTTTCGCCAACGGAGCCGAAAACGCAAATCCTTTTCCCTGCCGTTTGCCGAGAAACCGCCTTGGCGATCGCGCGCAGGCTTTCTCCGTTATGCGCATAGTCAATCACGACGAAGACGCCCTTATGAAGCATCTGCTCAAAGCGGCCGGGAACGCAAAAATCCTTCAGGTGCGAAAAAAAGCATTTCTCCCTCTCCCCCGTCAGCACCGAAGCGGCGCAGAGGGCAAGCCTTGCATTGGTTCTATTATGCTCTCCTGCCATCGAGAGCGCCACGCATTCTCCCTTATAGACGAACAACTGCCCCTTCATCCCCTCTGAGACAGAGGAAACCGCCGCTTCATCCGAAGGAATACAAATCACCCTTTCGGCATCCGAAACAATGAATTCGCCTCGGTAAACGCCGCTCGGCAAAATTGCCGTTTGGATACCGTAAGAGGAAAAGAGGGATTTTTTTGCGCAGAGATATTCTGCCATATTTTTGTGCTCCCCCTCTCCGATATGGTCACGCGAAAAGGAGGTGAGAATTCCGAGCGCAAAGGACATTCCGAAAATTCTTGCACCCGCAAGCGCCGCACTTGATACCTCAATAACGCCGTAGCGGATTCCCTGCTTCTTCATTTTTTCAAGCCACAGGGTGAGGGCGAAGATATCGGGCGTTGTGTTTTCCGTTTCGATGCATTCACTTCCGAGGCCAAGACCGATCGTACTGCTGACAGCGGCTTGACGTCCGCTTTTATTCAGAAGGTGCGCAAGCATCAGTGCGGTCGTCGTTTTTCCCTTCGTTCCGGTAACTGCAACGAGCGTGAAATCCTCCGCTTTGAATCCGTAAAGCAAGGAAAGAAAATCATAGAGATGTGCGCGCACACCCTTTACCGTTGCAACCGCCGCATCCTTCGGTAGTGAAAGCACACTCTCGCACAAGAAATGGCGGCACCCCCTATCGTATGCATCCATTGCAAAATCGTGGCCGTCCTGCCGTGCGCCGCGAAGACAAACGAAGAGCCTTCCGTATTCCGCTTCGCGCGAATGACAGCAGGGCGAGGTGACCTCCCGAAAATCTCCGTGAATCTGCGCACTTTCATAGCATTTCAAAATGCAAGTGGCAACGAAATCATCCCTTTTCATACTTTTTACCTTCATTTAACGCAATCGTTCTTCTTATCGCGTGCATCGGCAGATAAAGCGCACGACGGATAGAAAATTTCTCTCCCTCATAAGAAAAGGGTGAGTATATCCTTCCTCTTTCCCGAAGCGACCGAAGGAGCGCGCGGTTCTCTTCACCGATGCGACGAAGCACGGCGCGCACAGGAACGGCGCACCAAAGGCTCTCCCGAGAGGTGAGATCCGTTATCATACGCGCCCCCGACACGGCCTCCACGAAAAATCTTGCGAGGCTCACGCCCGCACCGCGCAGATAATCACAGCTTCTCCCCTGTCTCGGATTCAATTCAAGGATATAGGCTTTATCCTTATGCTGCAGAATATCGAAATTTGCAATTCCCGTATACCCCTTCTGCTCAAGAAACGAAACGAGACGGCAGGTGAGCGCATTCGGCGGGCGGGATAGAATCGCCGCATAGTTTCCGATCGCCCCCGATGCGCTTTCCTCAACGAGAACCTCACCGTGAACGCCGCGGCGCACCTTCCCCTCGCTATCGCAAAGCAAGGTCAGGGTTTGCGCGGTTGGCGGATCGGAGGGGCTACCTATGCGCTTTTGCAGGACAAGCCTTCCTTTATAGCCCGCACGGAAGATTTTTTGAGAAATTTCCAGCGCCGCGCGCGGCGTTTCGGGAAAATAAACCTTGCACATTCCCTCGAAGGGGTGTGCATAATACTCCACGCTGTCAGAGGGCTTCAGAACGGCGGGGTATGGCTCTATTTCGAGAAAGGAGGAAAGCGAGAGTGATCCCCTTTCCAGCAGCACCGTTTTGGGATGCGGCAAGCCCGCCTCGGCAAGCATTTTATAAAAGCGCCCCTTATCGCGAACAGAGAAATAAAGATCGCTCGGAGGAAGAAGAAAGCGATAGGCGGCCGCGAGTCTCTCCCGATTGCGCACGGCAAATGAAACGAATGCATCCCCACAGGGGATGAGATAGGGACGCTCGGCGCATCCGCGCGCATAATGCAAAAGGAGCGCGCACCCGACGGCATCCTCCGTAATATTTGGCTCTATATGAAGCTCCACGATGGAGGAATACGCCGTGATGCCGCATCGGTAGCGGCAGAAAACGGCACTTTTCACACCGTATGCAAGATGAAAGGATACGGCGACCGAATATGCATTCAGGTCTCCGCCGAGCAAAACGATTTTCATTTTATCCTCCGTTCTTTTATAAAAAGATGCCTCGCCCGATAAAGAAAAGGCCGTCCCGAAAAAATCGGGACAGCCAAAATATTCGCTCTGCTACCTTATAAGGAGCCCTGCGTTTCCATTTCTGCGAATCCTGCGCTTCTGAGCACCTCGTAGACCGCAACGGCCACGGCGTTGGACAGATTGAGGCACCGAAGGGTTGGCAGCATCGGAATGCGAACGCACCGATCCAGATGCTCACGCAGAAGATCCTCGGGCAAGCCGCGCGTTTCGGGGCCGAACATAAGAAATACAGGGCGAGGATACTCCACCTCGCAATAATTCTTATGCCCCTTCGAGGAGAAATAATAAATCTCCGCATTCGGATTTTTTTCATAAAAATCATCGATGCTTTCATAATAGGTAACGCTGAGCTTATCCCAGTAATCCAGTCCCGCGCGCTTCAGCGTTCTGTCGCTGATCTCAAAACCGATCGGCTTTATAATATGCAGGGCGGCACCCGTGACGGCGCAGGTGCGGGAAATGTTTCCTGTATTCTGCGGAATTTCGGGGCAGTACAGCACGATATTTATAGGCTTCATAGGAAGAGTTTCCTTTTCTGATTCATTTTATGTATGCAAGCAAAGAATATTTTATCTCAAAAGGCCGAAAAGGTCAAGAGAAAAAAGAAAAAAAGCGGGGTTTCAAGACTTTTTTTACCGAAAGAACAAATATTTATAATAATTTACATTTTTCTCTTTTATTTTGTGCGCGTTTATGATATACTACCTTATAACGAATTTTATCGGGCGTTTTTTCTCTGCCGCCCGCAAAGGAGATCCATATGGGACTTTTCAAAACTTACAGCGAAAAGCAGATCAAGCGCATTATGCCCCTCGTGAACCAAACCGAGGCGCTGGCTCCTGCCTTCGGTGCGATGAGCGACGAGGCTCTGCGCGCTTATACGGATAAACTAAAGGGTGATCTTGCGGACGGCAAGACGCTTGACGATATTCTGCCCGAGGCATTTGCCCTCGTTCGCGAGGCGGCACACCGCGTGCTCGGTAAGCGCCCCTTCACCGTTCAGATTATGGGCGGTATTCTTCTGCATCAGGGAAGAATCGCCGAAATGAAGACGGGTGAGGGTAAGACCCTCGTTGCCACCCTTCCCGCATATCTGAACGCGCTGACGGGCAAGGGCGTTCATATCGTCACGGTCAACGACTATCTTGCAAAGAGAGACAGCGACGAGATGGGAAAGGTTTACGGCTTCCTCGGCCTCACCACGGGACTGATCATTCACGGTCAAACGCCTGATGAAAAGCGCCGCGCCTATGCCGCCGATATTACCTACGGAACGAACAACGAGCTTGGTTTCGACTATCTGAGAGACAATATGGTCGTTTATAAGGAGCGGATGGTGCAAAGAGGTCACGCCTTTGCCATCGTGGACGAGGTGGACTCCATTCTGATTGACGAGGCGAGAACCCCGCTTATCATTTCGGGTGCAGGCGCAAAATCCACCGACCTTTACGCGGCGGCAGATAGCTTCGTGCGCACCCTGAAGCGCCACGTGATCAAAGAGATTGATGCAAAATCCGACCTTGACGTTTACACGGAGGACTATATCGTTGACGAGAAAGCGCGCACCGCTGTGCTCACGCAGAACGGTATTGACAAGGCGGAAAAATATTTCCATCTTGAAAACCTCTCCGATCCTGAAAACAGCTCTCTTTATCACCACATCAATACCGCGATCAAGGCACACGGCGTTATGAAGAAGGATGTGGACTATATCGTCAAGGACGATTCCGTCATCATCGTTGATGCCTTCACGGGGCGACTGATGCCGGGCCGCCGCTTCAACGACGGTCTTCACCAAGCGCTTGAGGCCAAGGAAAAGGTGAAGATTCAGAAGGAAACCCGCACGCTTGCCACCGTTACCTTCCAGAACTACTTCCGTATGTACGGAAAGCTTTCGGGTATGACGGGTACGGCGCTGACCGAGGAGGACGAGTTCCGCGATATTTATGCGCTCGACGTCGTTGAGGTTCCAACCAACAAGCCGATGATCCGCGTTGACGAAAACGATGCCGTTTACAGAACCTATGCAGGCAAGATCCGTGCGATCGTTGCACAGATCAAGGAATGCCACGAGAAGGGTCAGCCCGTGCTCGTGGGTACCGTTTCTATTGATAAATCCGAGGAGCTTTCCGCAATTCTGAAGCGCGCGGGCATTCCCCATAATGTGCTGAACGCAAAGCAGCACGAAAAGGAGGCTGACATCGTTGCCCAGGCGGGCCGTTTCGGTGCCGTGACCATTTCCACCAACATGGCGGGACGCGGAACGGATATTATGCTCG
>JAZTWU010000129.1:0-21862 GCA_045636085.1 Eubacteriales bacterium | reverse complement strand
GTATATAAAAATGAAAAAAGGGAGCTTTAGAGCCTCATTCTAAAGGACCGCTTTAAAGAATACGGCATATCTCGAAAGAGGTATGCCGTATTTTGCTTTTTTGGGCATAAATTCAGTGCTTGTCAGGTAAAGCACATAATTTTTAGGGGGCATAAAAAAGCCTTCCCCGGTGGGGGAAGGTGGCAGCCGAAGGCTGACGGATGAGGTGACACGAACGCAAAGCCGCTCCTCATCCACCGCTATCGCGGTCCCCCTTCTCCCACAGGAGAAGGCGATTGATAACGCTCCGCTATGCAAACAAAAAGGCTGAGCCATTCGCTAAAATTACAAGCTTTTGACTCAGCCCCGCATCGTCAGTTTTTCTTGTATTCGTCCATTGCGAGCAGAATTTGATAGATGCGCTCTTGCTCTGCTTGCGTTTTTGCCGCGAGCAACTCGTAGCAGGAAAGAGGAATGCTCTTTTCTTCGTTTTCCTGCGCGGAAAGCGCTTCAAAAAGCTCGGAAAGCGAGATCTTTAATGCCAAGGCAATTTTTTCTATGCTTTCAATCGTGGCGTTTTTCTCGCCGCGCTCAATTTGTCCGATATAAGTGGAATGGCATCCCGCAAGCTCGGCAAGCTTTTCTTGGCTCAGGCCTCTTCTTTGCCGATGCCCTCGGATTCTTTGGCCTAAGGCCTTTGCAATATCGCTCATAATACACCCTGCCCCTTGAGTCGTTACATATAGTCTATAAATATTCAAATAATTTATCCATAGACTGCGGTTATTTGCAAACAATTGTTTTTAAAAATACGGTTTATTTTTGGATTTCTTTCTTTTTTCTCTCGATTTCTCCGACGAGGTAGAGGCCGATTTCGCGCAGATATTTTGCGGCGGGGAGGCGAAGCTCCTTGACGGGCGGCCAGAAGGCGCCCTCCACCTCGAAGGTGAAGCTTTCGTTATAATCGATCTCGGCGAGGGCGGAGGTGAGGGCGTCCCAATTCATTTTGCCGTAGAAGGGGGCGTCGTGGTTATCGTTATAGAAATCGTTGTCGTGGATATGGAGCGCGCCGAGGCGGTGCTTGCCGAGCTTGCGGATCATATCGTCCGCCGTTTCGTTGGTCAGGCCTGCGTGGCCGACGTCGAGGCAAACGGTGTATTGCTCGCCGAGCGCATCCGCATAGGCGATCAGCTCCTCAGCCGTGGAGCAAACGTTGGCGCAGATCTTTTGCGGACAATCCCGCAAAAAGCCCCACATATTTTCGATGGCGATCTTGATGCCGCATTTTTTGGCGAGTGCGCCATAGGGCTCATAGAGTGCGAGGTTTTTCTCCATCTGCACGGCAGGGGTATCGTTGCGAAACCAGATCGGGTGAACGATGACCTGCTTTGCGCCGAGCGCGGCGGAGATCTCGATGGCCTGCATCGTGCGCTCCTTGAGGAGCTTGTTATAGTCCTCCTCGCCCTCCTTATAGCTCGGGAAGGGCGCGTGCGTTTGATGGATCACGGCGCCGCCGTCTGCAAGGCGCTTTTGGATCTCTTTGATATAATGATCTCTTTCGGAAAAATAGAGAACGTTGTCGTTATAAAGGCAAAGGTTGAGGTCAATGGAATTGAAGCCCGCCTCAATGGATTTTTCGATCTCGCCGAGAATGCCGTAGGGGCGGAAGAAATTGGAATTTAAGGTCAGAAGCATTGGAAAAACCTCCCAAAATTATTTAAAAGCAAGCATCTTTTTCTTTTCCTCGATCTTTTCGACAAAGTCCGTGCCGATGTCGAAGAGGCCGCGCAGGGCGCTGACGCAAAGGCTCTCGGGAAGCTTATTGAAGGGCTTGCCGACAACCTCGAAGGTGAAGCTGTCGTTATACCCGATGTCGGCCAGCGCATCGATGATGCTATCCCATTTCATATCGCCGTGGTGGGGAATCAGGTGCAGATCCGAAAGATAATCGTTGTCGTGCACGTGCAGGGCGTGCAGGCGCTTATTGCCGAGGGTGCGGATCATTTCCTCTGCAACCTGGCCGGCGAGGCCGCAATGGCCAACGTCGATGCAGGCAACGAAGCTATCGCCGAGGGCATCCACCGTGGCGGCAAGCTCTGCGCCCGTGGAGCAGGCGTTTGCCATCAGCTTTTTCGAATTCTCGGGATGCAGGCAGAAGAGGTTTTCCACGGCGATCTTAACGCCGCATTTCTTTGCGTATTCGCCATAGGGGCGCAGGATCTCGCAGTTTTTTGCGATGCGCTCCTCCATCGTGGAGCCATAGATGCGGATGGGGTGGAAGATGATCTGCGAGATGCCGAGCTCGGCCGATACCTCCAGCGAGCGAAAAAGCAGCTCCTCCACGTTCTCTGCGGGAACGCGATAGGCATCCTTGCCGATGGGGAAGGGTGCGTGTGCCTGATGGGCGATCGCGCCGTAGGACGCGAGGCGCGCCTTCACCTCTGCAAGCGCGGCCTTATTATCCTTTGCGAGAAGGGGAGAATCCGTTTTGCAAAGGTCAATATCGAGGGAGCGGAAGCCCGCCTCGCAGTTCATTTCAATGGCGCGCATCAGTCCGAAGCGGCCGCTGAAGGGAGCGATGGTGTTTGTGAGAATCATAATATTAGCCCTTTCTTTCTGTTTCTTGCTTTTTGCCTTGCGTTTTGCGCTCTGCGCGCTTTTTGCCCGAGGAAAGCACCTCGGCGCTCTGGATATAGAGGCGGATCGTTTGCTCCACCGTTTGGATCAGGGCGGTGCGCGCCTCCTTGGGGAGTGTGCGGGATTTTCTGTAAAGATGCAACAGGTGCATTTCCTCCTCGGAAAGCTCTGCGGTTTCGCCGTGCAGGGGCATATCCATCAGCGCGCCGACGTGGATGCCGAAGCGCTCCGAAAGCAGGGGGAGCATTTTCATAAAGGAGGCGCTTCTGCCGCGCCGCCAGTTGTTTACGGTTTTTTCGGCAAGACCCAAGGCGCGCTCAAAGGCCGCATCGCTCTCATACTCTGCCTCGATGAGGGAAAGGAGCATTTCGCGGGTGCTTTCCGTGGCTTGGCTTTTCAAATCTGTCACCGTTTTGCCTCTCCTTTTCTCAAAAAATTATTTCGCCTTTTTCGGCGGATGCTTTTTCTTTTTTGCGGCGCTGAAGCCGAATTTGCCAACGCATTTTCCGAGCGCAAAATATTCGCCGTGCGCATAGGCAAGCAGATTTGCCTTCTCCATATGGATCTTTCCCGAAGCATCCAAGAGGGACTCGTGGCAGGTGATGCGCGTGATGTCTGCCATAAAAACATCGTGCGAGCCCATCGGGATCACCTCGCAAACGCGGCATTCCAGCGCCAGCGGGCAGGCGGCGATCGTCGGTGGTGCAACGGTTTCGCTTGCCACCGTTTCAAAGCCGCATTTTTCGAATTTATTCACCTTCGCGCCCGTGAAGATGCCCGCATAATCCACCTGCTTTGCCATATCGGCGCTCGGCAGATGGATCACGAATTCGCCCTTCTCCTTTAAGATCTTATAGGAATGGCGGCTGGGGCGCACGGAGATATAGGTCTTCGGCGGCGTGGAGGCGAGAATGCCCGTCCAAGCCACCGTCAGCACATTGGCCTCCTCGCCTTCACCAACGGTGACGAGGGCGGGCGGCAAGGGTGCCGTCAGCGTTCCGGGGGCAAATCCCTTACGCGCGGGAATGAAATTTTCCGCCGTTTTGTCAATCTTTGTTTTCATTTTTCGCTATCTTCCTTATCCGAAACGGTGATTTGCATACCGAGCCAGAGTCTGGAAAGAATGCCGTCGGGAAGAAGCTTGAAGAGCATATGCTGCATTTTGGTGTACCAGCCCGTCACAAACATCTTCTTGCCCCGCTTTGCGGCCTTGAGACAGCCGCGCACGACCTTTTCCACCTGCAGAAGCGGAGTGAATTTTTTCGGGCGGTTGACCTTTCGGTCTGCGCCTGCGGCATCAAAGAACTCGGTTTCCACCCAGCCGGGGCAGAAGGCCGTCACCGTAACGCCGTATTTCTTCGCCTCGTAATAGAGCCCCTTCGTGTAATGCAGGACGAAGGATTTGGAGGCCGCGTACACATTGAAGTTCGGCAGGGGCGTGAAGCACGAGCCGCTTCCCATCTGAATGATACGGCCGCCCCTTTGCATATAGGGAAGGGCCATATGCGTGATCAGAACCAGCGCTTTGACGTTCAGGTCGATCATACGCGCCGTATCACGCTCGGAGATCTGATCGTGCGCACCGAAGCGGCCGAAGCCCGCCGCATTGATCAGAAGCTCGATTTCGGGCTTTTCGCTTTCCAGCGCCTCGCGCACGGCGCCAATGCCCTCATCCGTGCAGAGGTCGGCCGAGATGATACGCGCATCGATGGCAAGCTCCTCCTTCAAGGCCTCCATTCTTTCCCTTCTTCTTGCAACGAGCCAAAATCTTTCGACTCCGTAGTTTTCCTTCAGCTGCTTGACGAATTCGCGCCCGATACCACTCGAGGCGCCCGTGATCAAAGCAATACCCATAGAAGGATACCTCCCTTGTTTTTTTGATTCTATTGTAGCACGGCGGGGGGCTTATGTCAATAAAAAAAGCGCATCTTTTTTGCGAAAGAAGCGCTTTGTTTCGTATTTTTTATTCTTTTTTGTTCTCTGCGGCTTTTTTGCGGGGTCTCCGAATCAGGGAAGAATATCGAGGCGGCGGCAAAGATAGGCCGCGGCGATGCCGATCAGGGCACCTGCGATCACGCCTGCGATGAGGAGCACGGGCAGATAATACATCACGCCTGCCGTGCCGAGCACGAGCCAAGCGGCGATCAGCTGGCCGATATTATGGAAAACGCCGCCTGCAACGCTGATGCCGACGGGGGAGAAGAGCTTGGTTTTTCCAAGCAGGATCATCACGCAAAGCGAGAGCACCGCGCCCGCAAGGCTATAAAGAAAGGCGGCGGCATTGCCGAAAAGGATCGAGGAGAGCAAAACGCGCAGAATCGAGACGGCAATTGCGGAGGGCGCGCCGAGGCGCAGAAGCGCAAAGATCACCACGATATTGCAAAGCCCGAGCTTCACGCCGGGGATCGGCACGAGGGTTGGCAATCGGCTTTCCACATAGGAGAAGATCATAGCGAGTGCGAAAAGAAGGGCAAGCACCGTGAGGCGGCGCAGTTTTTCGCTTTGCTTCATAGGATTTTCTCCTTTCTTTTTTCTTTTTTGGGGATTTTCGTTTTCGCTTTTTTGTTTTTTGATGGGAATAAGAAACGCCGCCATTCTCAAAACGAGAAGCGGCGCTTCCTTATATAACCTTTACGGTCAGATGATGCGGCAGGCAAACGATGTGCTCACCCTCGCGCAGGATTTTTCCCTGCCTTTCGCAAAGATGGTCGGGGCAGAGGCTTTCCTTGATAAAGGCTTCGCCCTCCTCGATCACGAGAAGGTTTTTGCCGCCGAGGAGGGGAAATTCCCCGTCCACCGCGAGGGGGTATTCGGCAACGGTCTCGTTATCGACAATCACGGCCACCCGCGTGCCCTCCTCTGCGAAGAGCCGCAGGAAAACGAGCAGGAGCGCGCCGATGAGAAGGAGCGAAAAAATCAGAAGAAGGTCGCGCCGCGCGCGCTTTTTTCTTTCCTCCATAGGAATCACTGCGCAGAGAAGCGGCTTCCGCAAAGGAAGCTTCCCTCTTCAAGGCAATGCACGGGGCAAAGCTCAACGCAAAGACCGCAGGAGGTGCACTTTTCATAGTCGATCACGGCGAGGTTTTCCTGCACGGTGATGGCACCTGCGGGGCAATTCTTTTCGCATTTGCCGCAGCCGATACAGCCGCTCTTGCAGATTTTGCGGACGTCGCCGCCCTTGTTTTTGTTCGAGCACTTCACAACGACGCGCGTGGTGTCCTCCACGAGGTGGATAATGCCGCTGGGGCAGGTCTTGGCGCAAAGGCCACAGCCGATGCACTTTGAGGATTCGATTTTTGCGATACCGCCCGAAAGGGTGATCGCGTGGCGCGGGCAAACCTTCATACAGTCGCCATAGCCGAGGCAGGCGAAGTTGCAGAAGCGGTCGCCGTTAAAGGCGGCTCTTGCCGAAATGCAGGAGGGCTTGCCGCGATAGTCGTATTTTCTGCCCGAGGCATCGCAGGTGCCGCCGCAGGCCACGTAGGCCACGAGCTCAACGACATCCTCGGCCTCCTTGCCGAGCAGGGCGGCGATTTCGATGGCAGTCTTGTCTCCGCCGGGAACGCAGAGGTTGGTTTTTTCGGTCTCGCCCTCGGCGAGCGCCTTTGCATAGGCATCGCATCCCGAGAAGCCGCAGGCGCCGCAGTTGGCACCGGGCAGGCAGTCTCTCAGAGCGGCAAAGCCGTCACTCTCCTCGGTGGAGAAATATTTCGCAGCCAAAACGAGCAGGAGCGCGCAGAGCGCACCGATTACGGCAAGCACGAGAAGAGGAATCAAAATATCAAGCATTTTCGTTTCCTCCTCACTTCAAAAGAGTTTCCACAACGCTCGCAAAGCCATAGAAGGAAAGCGAAACGATGGAGGCGGCGATCAGCGTCACGGGCAGGCCCTGCAAGCACTTTGGGGGCGCGGTATCGTCGATCTTCGAGCGAACGCCTGCGAAAAGCACCATTGCAAGCAAGAATCCGAGGCCCACGCCAAGCGAGGAAACCATAGATTCAAGGAAATTGTAGCCGTCGGTGATATTGTTGATCGTCACGCCGAGAACGGCGCAGTTGGTTGTGATCAGGGGCAGATAAACGCCGAGAGAGGCGTGCAGAGCGGGGATAAACTTCTTCAGCGCAAGCTCAACGAACTGCACCAGCGCCGCAATTACGAGGATAAAGACGATGGTTTGCAGATAGCCGAGGCCGAAGGCATTGAGAACGAAGGTCTGAATCGGCCAGGTCACGGCGGTAGCGCAGAGCATAACGAAGGTTACGGCGATACCCATACCCGATGCCTGACGGAATTTTTTCGAAACGCCGAGGAAGGGGCAGATACCGAGGAAGCGCTGGAGCACATAGTTATTGACAAGAACGCCCGCCATCAGAATGAGGATCAGAGATTTCAAGGTCATTTCAGTTTTCCTCCTTTGCAGGGCTTTCCTGCGGCGGCTGGATCTCGGACATTTCCGCGCAGGCGGCATTCTGGCAATGCGCCGCAGAGGGGCATCCCTCGCAGGAGAAGGACTTGCGCTTCACGCCGCCCTCCTTTTCCTTGATCTTGTTCATCACGGCGATCAGAAGGCCGAAGACGAGGAAGCCACCGGGGGCTTGCGTCAGGATCGGGATATTGTATTTCTCAAGGAAGGGAACGGCAAGACCCGCAAAGGTGCCCGCGCCGAATACCTCGCGCACGGTGGCCATTGCAAAGAGGGCAAGCAGGAATCCAAGGCCCATACCGAGACCGTCCAAGGCGGAATCGAGAACGCCGTTTTTCCTTGCAAACATCTCGGCGCGGCCGAGGATGATGCAGTTTACAACGATCAGCGCAAGGTAAACGCCCAGCATTTCGTAAAGCTCGGGCAGATACGCCTGCATCAGAAGCTGAACCACCGTTACGAAGGTGGCGATAATGACGATATAGCAGGGGATACGCACCGTATCGGGAATGAGGGTGCGGAGCGCGGAGATCACGACGTTGGAGCAGATCAGCACCAGCGTTGCCGCGATGCCCATACCCAGAGCGCCGATCACGCTCGTCGTTTGCGCCAGCGTGGGGCAGGTGCCGAGCACGAGGATCAGCACGGGGTTTTCCATAATGATGCCGCGCAGAAGGATTGCCATTTTATTGTCTTTCATTTCAGGCGCCTCCCTTCAGGGACTCAATGAAGCCGAGCGCATCTGCGATCGCATTCTTAATCGCCGCGGAGGACTTGGTCGCGCCACTGACGGCAACGCCGTTTTCCACGCCCGATTGGCCGATATAGGAATCGATCAGATTCTGAATGCCGCTCTCCTTGCCGCTGTCTCCCGCGGAGAAGAATACGGACGTCACCTTGAGGCCTGCGATCTTCCCCTCCTCGTCAACGCCGAGGGAGAAGGTGATCGTATGGTAGCCGCTTTCTGCGGTGCAGAGAAGGGCATAGCCCTGTCCCGTGGTTTCCTTGAAGACCTGAGAGACGGTTTTGGGTGCGCCGTCCGCCTTCAGCTCCTCAAAGTCCTTCGCATCGGAAAGAACGACGGAGAGGGAGGCGAGCTGCTTTTCCTTTTCTCTGCGCGCGATTTCGGGCGCGGCAAAGTAGTTCACGGCGGCGAGGACCAAGGCGGCAACGATGCAGATCACCGTCAGCACGATGGCGGGCTTCAGCGCTTCGAGAGTTTTCTTATTCATTTGTTTTTTCCTCCTCTCGCGGCACCGATGGGGCGCGCCTTCGTCCATTTTTCAATATAGGGGGTCAGAATGTTCATAAAGAGGATCGCATAGGAAACGCCCTCGGGATATGCGCCAAAGAAACGGATCAGCACGGTGATCAGGCCGCATCCGAAGCCGAAAACAACCTTGCCGAGCTTATTGATGGGCGTGGTCACGTAGTCGGTTGCCATAAAGATCGCGCCGAGCAGAAGTCCGCCCGCAAAAACGTGATAGATGGCGAAGGAGAGATGGCCCGAAAGGATCCAGGAGAATACGAAAACGGTTCCGACAAAGACGGTCGGCGTGTGCCACGAGATCACGCGGCGCGCGAGAAGATAAACGAAGCCGATCAGAAGCGCCAGAGAGCATACCTCGCCGATCGCACCGCCGCAAACGCCGCGGCCGAGGAACATATCCTTGAGAAGGTGGGGGCAGAAGAGGCTGCCCGATGCGTTGCAATCGGAGCAAAGCAGATAGCCGATGCCCTGCTCGTTGATCTTGTTGAGAGGCGTTGCCATCGAGGCGAGGACGGAGGCGGAGTTTTCATAGATCTTCTCGTACTCGCTGACGAGCTGCTGCGAATATCTGCCGCCCGAAACCGTTTTTGCAAAGGCAAGCACCATAAAGATACGGCCCGTGATGGCGGGGTTTGCGAAGTTTTTGCCAAGACCGCCGAAGCAGAGCTTCACGACCGCAACGGCGAAGACCGTGCCGGCGCAGGCCTGCCAGATCGGTACCTCGGAATGGAGGTTTAAGGCGATGAGAAGTCCCGTCACGAGGGCGGAGCCGTCCGTGATCGTTTGCTCACGCTTTGCGGCAAGCTGGAAGAGCGCCTCGGTTGCCAGCGCGGTGAGCGCACAGGCGAGAACGAGAAAGAGCGCATTCAGGCCGAAAAGGATCACCGCCGCCACCGTCGTGGGTGCGAGGGCGATCAGAACGTCGATCATAATGCGCCGCGTCGTCAAGGAAGAGCGCAGGTGCGGAGAGGAGGATATGATAAGCTTTTTCATTTTTTCTTTTTCCTCCTTATTCCTTGGAATTTTTCACGGCCACGGGATTGGCCGCAAGATGTGCCTTGAATTTTGCCTTGCCGAGGCGGTTGTTTTCCACGAGAGGTCTTCCCGCGGGGCAAACGAAGGAGCAACAGCCGCATTCGATGCAGAGGCCGAGCTTTTCCTCCTTCAGAAGGACGATCATATCGTCCGCAGGCAGGCGAAGCGCCTTGGAGAACTGCGTGGGATTCAGGCGCATCGGGCAAGCGGCAACGCAACGGCCGCAATGGATGCAGGGCGTCGTTGGCTTGGGAAGCGCATCCGCCGCGTTCAGCGCGGTGATTGCATTCGTGGTTTTAAGCACGGGGTCGCTCGTCTGATAAACGGCAACGCCCATCATCGGGCCACCGTAGAGAACCTTTCCGAGATCCTCGGAAACGCCGCCTGCAAAGGCAAGCAGATCGTCAATCTGCGTTCCGATCGGGCAGATCACGTTTTTGGGATGGAGAACGGCCGAGCCGTCCACCGTCACGCACTTTTCCACGAGGGGCATACCCGTGCGGAAATAGCGGCCGATGTTCGCCAGCGTCGTCACGTTCAAAACGAGACAGCCAACGTCGGCAGGGAGCTTGCCCTCGGGGATCTCGCGCCCCGTGATGTTATAGATCAGCATTTTTTCGCCGCCCTGCGGATAGGTGGAGGGCAGGGAGACCACGGAAACATCGTGGCACTCCTCGTCGGCAAAAAGCATCCGCATCTTTTCGATGCAAAGAGGCTTGTTCTTTTCGATGCCGATAAAAAACTCGTCTGCGCTGATGAAGCGCTTCAGAAGCATCATACCGTCGTAGATATCCGCGCCGTCGCAGAGCATCGTCTGCGTATCCGAGGTGATATAGGGCTCACATTCCGCGCCGTTGATGATAACCGTGCGGATCAGCCCCTTTTTCTCCGCATCGAGCTTCACGCTCGTGGGGAAGCCCGCACCGCCGAGACCCACGATGCCGCTCTCGCGAACGGCGGCGGAAAACTCGTCAAAGCTCTCGGGCTTCGGGGGCTCAAGGCCCTCGACGGGTGCCATTCTTCCGTCCGATTCAATGCGGATGGCAGAAACGGTGCGTCCGTCCGAGCGGAGCAGAGATTCGATCTTCTTCACCGTGCCGCTGACAGTTGCGTGAATCGGCGCGCCGATATAGCCGCCCGCTTCCGCAATCTTCTGGCCAACCAGAACGGCATCTCCCTCTGCCACGATGGGCTTCGAGGGAGCACCGATATGCTGAACCATCGGGATCAGCACCTCGGCCGGCGGGGGCATACGCAGAGGCGTGCTCTGCGCGGTATTTTTTCTGTGAGGGATATGCGTTTTGCCTAATTTAAAAAGTGGCATAGGTATTCCTTTCATTGCTTTGAAAAAGCGCGGGCCCGAGGGTGCGCGCTTCTCTGATACCGAACAATATATTTAATATATGAATTTAACATTTTGATTATACCATAAAAAGTGCAAAAAGTCAAGGCAAATTGACCGTTTTGCTCAAAAACAAGGTGGAAAATTTGTAACCTTTTGACAAGATTTTAACAAGCAAGCGGAAAAATAGGGTTCGTATTGCCTTTTTTCCGTTTTTGTGCTATAATGGTTAAAAATTAGTCAAAGTTTGTGGGCTTGGAGAGGGAAAAATATGTTCAAAACCGAAACGCATTTGCACACGATGGAGGTCAGCCGTTGCGGAAAAATACGCGCAAACGAGATGATCCGCGCCTATCACGAGAGAGGGTATTCCACCGTTTTCGTCAGCGATCATTTTCAGCAGAATACCTTGGATACGCTGGGGGATATTCCTTGGGAGGAAAAGGTATCGATCTTCCTATCGGGGTACTACTGCGCAAGGTATGAGGGCGACCGCCTCGGCGTTTGCGTTTTGCCTGCGGCGGAGATCCGCTTCGTCGGCGAGGATCCGAACCATTATCTCGTCTACGGGCTGACGCGCGAATTTCTCGTAAAAAATCCCGAGCTTCATACCTATGGGCTTCAGCGGTTGCGCGCGCTCGCGGACGAAAACGGCCTGCTTATCATTCAGGCGCATCCGCACAGAGACGGAAGCTGTTATCCGCGCCCGGATTTGGTGGACGGCTTTGAGGTTTATAATTCCAATCCGCGCCACGAGGATTTCAGCGAAAAATCCCTTGAGATTGCCAAGGCGCATGGCCTTCTGATGACGGGCGGCTCGGATGCGCACCGCGAGGAGGATCTCTGCGGCTCGGGTGTTTTCACAGAGGAAAAGATTGAGAGCGCGGAGCAATTTATCCGTCTTCTGCGCGAAGGAAAATGCGAGGTTATTCGGTGAATAGACCCAAACGGCGGAAAAAATCGAGAGTGCGAAGCAGTTTATCCGCCTTTTGCACGAGAGAAAGAATGAGCAGAAGTTAAACCCAAAAAAACAAGGCACGAATTCCTTGCGGATAGTGCCTTGTTTTTTCGGTTATGCGATCCTCGCTTCGCTTTCTTTTTCTGTTCTTTTCAGCCTCTTCACCGTCGGGAAGAGGAAGCAAAGCAGCGTGGAGATGGAAAGCACCCATCCGATCGGCCAGATCAGATAGAGGAAGGTGAGAGGATCGGAGAGGCTTTCGCGCAAGGGATTGAAGATGGCGAAAACCCAGATAAAGCGGATGCCGCACATAAAGATCATCGTCGAAACCGTGGCAACGAGTGGCCGCTTCATACCGCGCACGATCGGACCTGAGAGCATATCGACCTCTCGCTTTTTAATTGCCGGCATAAAGAAACCTCAAGAGTGCTTTTTTTGTCGTAAGAATTTTTTATCGAACGAAACGGGCTGTACCCCAAATAAGGAACAGCCCGTGTTTTTTTTGTAAATAAACGTTTAAAAAATGCGAATTATTTGTATTCGCCGAGGTAAGCCTTGGTGTTTTCAACCATTTCGTCGAAGAGCGCCTTCTTCTCTGCATCGGAGAGGTTCACGAGGGCGTGGTTTGCGGCGAAGGCCTTGTAGCACTTCTCGAGGCTGCGCTCGAAGCAAGCATCCACGATCTCATCGTTTTCCTTATTTGCGGTCACGATGAGAGGATAGATGCTCTCGGGAACGTTGCCTGCGAATACGGGGGTAACGGTGCCGGATTCGAAAACGGCGTTGGTCTCAACCACGGAGCCGAGGGGGAGGTTCGGAATCTGGCCGTTGTTGGGAAGGTTTACGTTGGTCACGAAGGGGCAAAGACCGAGGATCGCGCGCATCTGGCGAACGCCCTCCTCACCCGTGATATCCAGCGTGAATTCCTCGGTGCCTGCGCGATACGCCTCACTCTTTGCAAGACGCTTGCCGAGGTTTTCCTTTCTCCACGAAACGGGCGTCAGACCGAAGAGCCACTCGTTTCTTACCTGCTCGGGATTCTTCAGGTATGCGTGGGGAGGCATAAACTCTGCCAGGTGGCGGTCGCCTGCGGCGGCCATAACGCCGTACTTCTGGAAGAGGTCAAACTTCACCTTGTGGCCGCAAGCGAAGAAATCGTTGAGCCAGTTGCCCGTTCCCTTCTCGGAGAAGCCCTCTGCATAGTGCTTTGCGGCAAACTCTGCATAGACGGGGAAGAGGTCGATATTTCTGTACTGCGCTTTGGTGAGCCAAGTGAAGTGGTTCACACCCGTTACCTCAACGCGGATATCGTCCTTACCCTCGGCCTCGATGCCGCGGATCTCCTTGAGCGCGTTGATAAGAAGCTTCTGCGTGCCAAATACCTCGTGGCAGCATCCGAAGGCCTTGATCTCGGGGAATGCCTTGTAGAGCGCCTTCACGCAGATTGCCATCGGGTTGGTGTAGTTAATGATCCAAGCATCGGGGCAGTATTCCTTGATTGCAAGGGCGATCTCCTGGAACATCGGGATCGTGCGCATTGCGCGGATGATACCGCCGGGGCCTGCCGTGTCACCAACCGACTGCCAAACGCCGTACTTCTCGGGAGCGTGCACGTCGCTTGCCATTTCGTCGAAGGTGCCGGGAAGAATGGAAACAACGACGAAGCTTGCGCCCGTGAGCGCCTCGCCGATGGTCTTCTTTGCACTGTAAGTGAAGTTCTTTGCGGGAACACGCTTGTTACCGATCTCCTCGTTCTGCTTTGCCGCCTCGAAATCGATATCATAGAGCGCAACCTCTCCGGAGAGGTCCTCTGCGCCTGCAAGGTCCTTCATCAGGTTCCAAGCCCAGCCGCGGGAGCCGCCGCCGATATAGGCAACCTTGAGATCCTTCACGGTGTTGTTTTCGTAGATCATAGATATAATCTCCTTGATTTTTTATATTTGCAAGTTATATTGTAGCACATTCTTTCTTAAAATGCTATCAATATTTTGTTGAAAATAGGGAAAATATAAAAATCTTGCGATTTTATTTTCGAAAATCCATTGACAAGGGGCGGCTTTTGCGATAAAATCTATGGTAGACGGAGAAAAAGCGTCGGCAAAATTTTTATAGAGGGGAGGAAAGAGGGATGCCGGATGCAGATAAGGCCATTCGCGAGATGGGGATCTATGTGAATCAGCGCGCGGGCAAAAGCTCGATGCTGGAGATGCACGATCACGCGTATTTCGAGATCTATTTTCTGCGCAAGGGCGAGCGCGAGTACTTCATCGGAGAAAGGTTTTACAAGGTCACGGAGGGAGACACGGTTCTGATCCCGCCGAATATTCTGCACCGCACCGTTGGCGGTATGGCGCACCGCACCCTCGTGCATATCGACAAGGCCTATCTTTTCCGCTATTTTTCCCCTGCGATGGTGGAGAGCCTTTCCTGCCTCGGCGGCGTTTCGGTTTTGCGGCCGTCGGGCGAGAACGCCGTGCGTGCGCAGAGCATTTTTCAGTCGCTTCTTTCCTGCTACGATGCGCATATCGAGGAGGGCGGAAGGGATACCCTGCTTGCGAGCTATATTTTTGAGCTTCTCTTTCTATTTTCGGACGGTGCGCGCGCGGGAAGGGCAGAGGAGCCGGACTACGGCCGAATGGAGCAGATCGTTCGCTATATCCATAAAAACTACGCCGCGCTGCATTCCATCGGCGAGCTGGCGGATGCATTTTTCCTTTCCAAATACCATCTTTGCCATCTTTTCAAAAAGCAGCTGGGGCTTTCCATCGTTGCTTATATCAATATGATCCGCGTGCGCGCCGCTTGCCGTGCACTCGCGGAGGGCGAAAGAAATATCACGGAGCTGGCGATGGCCGTCGGCTTCAATTCCAGCGCCTATTTCTGCAAGGTCTTTAAGGAGCAGATGAAGCAAACGCCGCTGGAATATCAGAAAAAAAGAAGAGAGGGGCGCGTATGATGCAGATCGATAGAGAGGCACTTTATGAGCGCACCGAGCGCTTGCTTGGAAAAGAGGGAATGGAGAGGCTTGCCCGTGCGCATATTCTCGTTTTCGGCGTTGGCGGCGTTGGCAGCTATGCCGTGGAGGCGCTGGCGCGCAGCGGCGTTGGCGCGATCACCGTCGTTGATGCAGACACGGTGGCGCCCTCGAATATCAATCGCCAGCTCGTGGCCGATCTTTCCACCGTCGGCAGAGATAAGGTGGAGGTGGCGAGGGAGCGGATCCTCGCCGTCAATCCCGAATGCCGCGTCACGGCAAGGAAGATGCTTTATCTTCCCGAAAACAGCGGCGAATTTGATTTTTCTTCCTATGATTATATAATAGACGCGATCGACAATGTCAGCGCAAAGATCTCCATTGCCTGCGAGGCGCAGCGCGCAAATACGCCCCTGATCAGCGCAATGGGAACGGGCAATAAGCTTTGCCCCGAGCGGCTGGAGGTCTCGGATATTTCCAAAACCTCGGTCTGCCCGCTGGCCCGCGTGATGCGCACGGAGCTTCGGCGGCGCGGCGTTTTGCATCTAAAGGTCGTTTATTCCAAGGAGGAGCCGAGGCGCTCGGAGAGCGGCGAAAGAGTGATCGGGAGCGTTTCCTTTGTTCCCTCGGTAGCAGGTCTGATGATGGCCGCTGAGGCAATCAAGGATATAGCGAACATCGAATGATTGTAAATAAATATATGCAAAAAAGCACAACAAACTTAGTTTGCCGTGCTTTTTCGTTTTTTAAAGTAAAAATTATTTCTCCAGAGTGTTTTCCTTGCCGCGATAAACGACGAGCTTGCAAAAGAGAAATTCGAGGATGAAGTTTGCCAGCATCGTCACGATCAGGATGATGAAATCATCTCCGCCCGCCGCCTCAGCCATATTCCCAAGATAGGTGGAAAGCGGCGTGAAGACAAGATAAAAGCCGAAGACCTTGGCCATCGCCGCGGGTATATTGGTGGCGGACTTGAAGGTGTATCTGCGGTTCAAGGTGAAGTTCCAGAGAATAGAGAGTGTCAGAGAAATGAGATAGGGGATCCAATATTCCTTGATAAAAATTTCGAGGATGGCGAAGGAGCCGATCTGAATTGCGCCGGCAGAAACGGAAAAGAGCGTGAACTTCACCGCTTGCCAAAGCTGCTTTTTGTTTTTATTCATAATAAAATCCTCCCATTTCGGCCGCCCTTGGCGGCGGGCTTTTTATTTTCCCTGCAAAAAGAAGAGGGAATTCTGAATGATAAAGTTGATATAGGTTTCCACGGCCAGCGTCATACATTCCGAGGAATAGGCGGCGGGCGTTTTCGAATTGGTGGTGTATTCCACCGTGATGGTGGGAACGCCGAATTCGTTATAGATATAGCCCTCAAGATAGCGGTTGCTCTTCTTATAGGAGCCGGGGATCTTGATAAGGTCGGTGCTTTGCGCCGTGTATCCCTCCTCAAAATAGCGGTGATACATATGGTTCGTGGTTTTGTAGTTGGCCACGGCGTTGTCCGTATAATTGATAAAGTTGAACCAAAGCTCCACGCTTTCGTTTACGGAGATATGGAAATCCATAGCGATCGATGCGTCGAGCGCGTATCTTTCGAAGCAGGCGGATACATTTTTTGCCTCCGCTTGGGTGAGATTTTCGAAATCGCGGTTCAGATCCTGCCCGGTGCTGTTGGTGCGGCGCCGCACGGTGCTGACGCTCCAGACATTCACGATCGGGATCACGACGAAGCGAACCCTTTGTCTTAGCGTATAAAGCAGGGTGTCCTCGGGCTTTGCATCGGCGATCAGCTGCATAATCTTGGCCAGCGAGAAGTAGCCAACCTCCTCGTCGCCGTGCAGGCCTGCGGTGAGAAACACGGTGGTCTTGTAATCCTTCGGCTCGTAGATGTAGCAATACATATCGTAGGTGCCGCTCTCGTCCTTGCCGATGCTCTCGCGGGTGATATAGTCGGGGTAAAGCGCGCGCGACGGCTCGTAGAGATTGGTCAAAAATTCGTCCGATGTCCAGGTGACGTCACCGAGCGTGCAGTCACCCTTGATACTGCCCACGGTCTCGGGAATATACCAAGGCCCCTTGGTGTCCTCCTCGGAAAGAATACTGCGCTCACCGATATAGATGGGGGCATCCGAGCCCGTATAGATTGCAAGGTATTCCTCCTGCACGCGGCAGGTATACATAAAGGAGGTCTCCTTTTTCGGCGCGGTGCTATGGCAAAACGCCGTGGTTGAGGAATAATAGAGAACCTCGTTATCCGAAAGCGCGCGGGGATCGGAGGAGAATTTTCCCGCCTTGGCAACCGCAACGCCCGCAGGGATCTTCACCTCGTAGCATTTGCCGTATTCGCCCTTCAGAATGAAGGTGCCCGCCTCGTCGTTCTGTGTTTTCTTCAGGGAATAGGTTCCCGCCTTGCCCATTTCGATGCCGCGGATGAAAAGCGCCTCGGAATAGATGTCCTTCGGAAGAAAGGGCGCGTCCTCGGAGCCGTCGTATTCCGCGTATTTTTTGCCACAGCTGACGAGGCAGAGAAGAAGCAAAAGCGAAAGAAGGAAGAGGATCAGCCGTTTTGCAATCGTTTGCATTGAAAGGTCTCCTTTTCGGATTTTTCTTGACGGTACGATTATACCATAGCGGCAAATTTTTGGGAAGTGAAGCTTTTTAAATAGGGTGTGAAGCATCTTCACGAAGGCGCCTTGTCTTATTCTTCGCTTTTCAGCGCGTCAAACATCGCCTTGACGGCGGGGGCGTTTTTCGTGAGGCGCTTGATGGAAAGCTCCTCGGCCTTGCTGTTTGCGAGGCGGAGATTGTTTTCGGAGGAGAGAAGGGCGGCCTTGGTCTTTTGCAGATGGTCGATGGTTTTATCGATCTCCTCGATTGCCGTGGCGAATTTTTCGCTTGCCAGACGGTAATTGCGGGCAAAGCCCTCCTTGAAGGTATTCATATTTTCCTCAAAGTGCAGAATGTCCACCTGCTGGTTGCGCACGGTGGCAAGCTCCTGCCGATATTGCAGGGAGTTTTGCGCGGCGTTGCGCAAAAGCGTGATCATCGGGATGAAAAACTGCGGGCGGATCACGTACATCTTCGGGTATTTATAGGAAACGTCCACGATGCCGTTGTTATAGAATTCGCTGTCGATCTCAAGAAGCGAAACGAGGATGGCGTATTCGCATCCCTTTTCCCTGCGATCCTTGTCCAGCTCCTTGAAAAAGTCCTCGTTTTTATGCTTGGTCGCAGTCGCATCGGCCTCGTTTTTCATCTCAAACATAATGGAGATGAATTCCGTTCCGTCTCGGGCACATTCGCGGTAAATAAAGTCGCCCTTGCTGCCGCTCCTTGCATCGTTGTCCTTCTCAAAGTAGGCGTTGGGGAAGGCGGTCATCCGGATCGAATTGAACTGCGAGAGGCAATGCATTTCAAGGCTTTCGCCGATCATTTTGGTGGACATTCTCGCCTTGAAATCCTTATAGTATTCGATCTGCTCGTCCTTGAGCCTCAGCTTTTCCTCGTATTGCTGCTGGATGGATTGTTCGTTCAGGCGGCTCTGCGTTTGCTGGGTTTTGAGCTCGCCCTTGAGATCTGCGATCTCCTCATTCTTTTTTGAAAGCTCCTCGCTTTTCTTCTCCAGCGCCTCGGCAACGGCGAGCTTTTTCTCCGTTTCGCTTGCGTCGAGCCTTGCCGTCAGCTCCGAGATTTTTCGATCTCTTTCGGAGATCTCTGCGGCCTTTTTTGCTATATCGTCGGCGTATTCCTTTTCCTTTTGCAGGCGGGTGAGCTTCAGGTCGCTTTCGCGCTGAAAAAGAAGCTCCTTTTCCCTGCGCTCGATCTCCAAGGCAAATTCCTTGTCGCGCACCTGCCTTGCGATCTGATCGTAGCCGGATTCGTCAACCTGAAAAACCTCCCCGCACTTGGGGCATTTAATTTCCTGCATATTCTTTTTTCTCCCTTCACCGCCGCTTTCGGATTCCGAAAATCCTCGGCGTGTCATAAAAAGAAAGCTGTATGGATCTATTATACCATAAAATGCGCGCTTTCGCAATCGTTTGGGAAAACTTTTATCCACAGCCCTGCAAAAGCTTCGTTTTTTTGATGGGGCGCTCCTTGTAAAAAAAAGCAAAAAGTCGGCCGGAATCGGCGGATTCCGAGCCGCTTGAAACCAGCAGGATCCCTTATTTTTCTCCCTGCGTGGATTTTATTTCATCCGCCGTTGATAAATTCCCATTCCGCTGTGGCATAGTGACGAGACGAACGCCGACCAGAATGAGAACGCCGCCGATGACAAGGCTTACGCTGATCGGCTCCTCGAGAAAAACAATACCCGCAACGGCCGAGCACAGCGTGGAAAGCGAGCCGAACGAAGAAACCTTAAAGAGCGACATCTTTCCCATCGCATAGTTGACCAGAAGATTTGCAAGAATGGAGCAAAACAGGCTGAGGCTCAAAATAGAGAGGATATATTGAGGCTCCTTTAACGGAGAAAGATATGCGCTTATATCCCAACGAACGGCGCTCAAGCCGCTCAGATTAAAAACAACGGCCGAAATTGCCAGCACCATAAACGTGCGTTCATATGGGGTAAACTCACTTGCCACCTTTTGGTTTGCGGTCTTATAGAACGCGGAGGAAAGCATAGTGAGAGCCAAAAACACCACCCCTATAAGCGTCACAACGCCAAGCTCCTTGCCGGAAACCGTTATAAGTATAACGCCGATAACCGGCATAATGCAGAAGAGAATCTGCCGCTTTGTGGGATATTCCTTCAAAAACAAGGCGCCGGTTGCGATGGTGACAACGGGCACAACCGCCAGCACCAAGCCCGAAACCGTGGTGTTCGTATAAAGCACACCGTAGCTTTCGAAAAGATAATAGGCGACCTGCATCAGCAAAAGCAACGAAACAGGGCCCCATTTTTTGCCTTTCAATGAAATTCTTTTTTTCCCCAAAATGATAGGCACAAGCATAAACAGCGTGGCAAACGTAAAGCGGTGCGCCAGCATTACGTTTGGATCGGGAGCAACGTTCAAGCCAACCTTGGTAAACAAAAAGCTAAAGCCCCAAATAATATTGCCGAGTGCGGCGCAAAGGACTGCCAAAAAGGCACGGCTTTTCTTCAATGTAGCATTCACTTCCATTCGTAAGGAGTTTTTTGATGTCTGATGGATTGCCTTTTAAAATCAAATCCCGAAACTTTGACATTTCGGGATTGTGATAGTATGATATGACCGCTTCTGCGAAGCGATCATAGCGGATTTCGCTATGCGAAGATTATTCCCACTCAATCGTTCCCGTAGGCTTCGGGGTGATGTCGTAAAGCACGCGGTTGATGCCCTCGACCTCGCTCGTGATGCGGGCGGTGATCTTGGCGAGAACTTCGTAGGGGATGGGCTCGATGGTGGCGGTCATAGCGTCCTTGGTGTTCACGGCACGAAGGATCGCGGGCCAGCCCTCGTAACGGCTATCGTCCTTCACGCCAACGCTCTTGATGTCGGGAATAACAACGAAATACTGCCAAACCTTCTCTGCGAGACCGCAGTTATCAAATTCCTCGCGCAGGATCGCGTCTGCCTCGCGAAGGGCGGCAAGACGGTCACGCGTGATCGCGCCAAGGCAACGAACGCCAAGGCCGGGGCCGGGGAACGGCTGACGGTACACCATTGCGTGCGGCAAGCCAAGGGCTTCACCAACCACGCGAACCTCGTCCTTATAAAGGAGCTTCAGGGGCTCAACGAGAGAGAACTTCAGATCCTCGGGCAGACCGCCGACGTTGTGGTGCGACTTCACGGCCTTCTTGCCCTCGGCCTGCTTGATGCTCTCAAGAATATCGGGATAGATCGTTCCCTGTGCGAGGAACTCAACACCCTCAAGCTTTCTTGCTTCGTCAGCAAAAACCTCGATAAATTCCTTACCGATGATCTTTCTCTTGCTCTCGGGATCGCTGACGCCTGCAAGCAGGTTCAGGAAACGGTCGGTCGCGTCTACATAAACGAGGTTGGCGTCAAGGCCGTTTCTGAAGACCTCGATCACGTTCTCGGATTCGTTTTTGCGCATCAGGCCGTGGTTTACGTGCACGCAGATCAGCTGCTTGCCGATGGCCTTGATCAGAAGGGCGGCAACCACGGAGGAGTCCACGCCGCCGGAGAGGGCGAGCAGAACCTTTTTATCTCCCACCTCGGCGCGCACCTTGGCAACCTCGGCCTCAATGAAGGCCTCGGCGAGGGCCGCCGTCGTGATTCTTTCCATATTTTCCGGTCTCTTTGCGATTTCCATAAAATGATCTCCTTTTTTATTCAAGGGTTTTGTCTTTTTTACTTTTTTATTATACACCAATGCGCGCGCAATTGCAAGATTTTTTTTGCACGCGGAGTAATTTTTTTGCATATAGTGTAAAGGAAGAAAAGAGAGGGGAATTTTTTATGCTGGTGATCAAGCCATACGAGAGAGAAAGAGCGCTTCTTTATGCCGAAAGATGGGCCTTTTCGCAAAATCCGCTCTTCGGCAATTTTCGCGGCATCGGCGGAAACTGCACGAATTTCGTTTCGCAGAGCCTGTATGCGGGCAGCTGCGTGATGAACGAAACGCCAACCTTCGGCTGGTATTATAAAAGCCTCGACGATCGATCCCCCTCTTGGACGGGCGTGGAGTTTTTCTATAATTTCATCGTGAGCAATGCAGGCGTCGGCCCCTTTGGCGAGGAGACCACGGCGGATGCGCTGGAGATCGGAGACGTGATTCAGCTGGGGCGCGAGGAGGAGGGGTATTATCATTCTCTTCTCGTCGTTGGCTTCGAGGGAGAGGAGATTTTGGTCGCCACGCAAACGGACGATGCCTTTCGCCGCCCCCTTTCCTCATATAACTACGATTTTGCCCGCTATATCAAGATCCTCGGCGTGCGCCTTGAGGTGGAGGATGTGAGCGATTGCTTTGAGAGTGTGTATAGTGGCGAGGCGATCATTCCTTCGATGTAAGGGGCTGTCGTATTTTGGCAATCTTTCCCGACCGCTTCCTCGTAAAACTTCATCTAATGACAAAAACGCTTGCGTTTTTTCAAAGACGCCAAGAATATGGCTTGATACAAAAATCAGCGTGTGGCGTCTTTTGGACGGCGGCGGGTCACGCTCGAAAAACCTTGCCGAAAATCCGTTCGCCCCGTGCTGTCGTATTTTGGCAATCTTTCCCGACCGCTTCCTCGTAAAACTTCATCTAATGACAAAAACGCTTGCGTTTTTTCAAAGACGCCAAGAATATGGCTT
>JAZTWU010000128.1:0-6180 GCA_045636085.1 Eubacteriales bacterium | reverse complement strand
ATTGTTTTACCGTATTTCCCGGAATTTCCGAGGCGAGGTGCCGTATTTTTCGCGGAAAAGCTTGATAAAGTAGCTTGCATCCTCAAAGCCAACCTCGTAGGCAATTTCGGTGACGGAGAGCTCGGTGCTTTGCAAAAGCAGGCGCGCATCCGTCAGGCGCAGATCGTTGCAGTAGGCCCGCAGGGAAAGCCCCGTATTGGTCTTGAAAAGATGGCTGATATGGGAGCGACTGCGCCCAAAATGCGCGGCCAGAGCATCCAGCGTCAGGTGCGTGTGGTTTTCCGCAAGGTAGGATAGAATGCGGTGGAATTCGCCGCCTGCCTCCTCGGCCTCCCCTTCGATCAGATGCGCAAGCATCAGGCAGAGCGGGGGAATCAGTGTGTCGGTGAGTGCGCGCGGCGGCTCTCCCTCGGTCAGCGAGAAAAAAAGCGGCGCGTCATAAACGGTTTTGGATAGGGAATCCGCCGTGCGATAGCCGCTGACGGCGACGAAACCGCGAATGCATCTCGCCTCGCACCGAACGGGGTATATGATTTCGCAAACGCCGCTGTGGCAGGTATGCAAAAGGAAATCCTTGCCGCTAAGCTCGGAAATGATGTCCTTTTGGTTTTGCATACACAACGGATGATGTCCGTTCGCTTTCACAAAGTGGCAATAAGGATGGCTATGGAGCAGATAAGGCGCAAGAAGCGCCAGCTTTTTTGCGGAAATGCGCGTCCAGGAATCCTCCGAAAAATGCAGAGAACAAAAGAGATGGCATTCCCGCCGCAGATATTCGAGATATGCATAAGAATTTTGCAAAAGCTTTTCCATAAATTGCACTTTCTTTCCATTTTGTTGCTATATTCTCATAGAAAATGAAAAAATATTGTAATACAATTATATTGAAAAGAAAACACTTTGTCAATAAGAAAGGAAAAAATATGCTCACAACGAAAAAGATAAAATGCGACCTTTGCGTGGTTGGCGGCGGCATATCGGGTATGTGCGCGGCAATTGCGGCGGCAAGAGAGGGAGCCTCGGTGGTTCTGATGCAGGAGCGCCCCGTGCTGGGCGGCAATGCATCCTCCGAGATGCGTATGTGGATTTGCGGATCCTTTGGAGAAAACAATAGAGAAACGGGCATCCTTGAGGAGCTGGCGCTGGAAAATATGTATCGCAACCCCTCGAAGAGCTATCCGCTTTGGGATACGGTGCTTTTCGATTTTGTGAAGCGTGAGAAAAATATCACCCTGCTTCTCAACTGCACCTGTATGGATGCAAAAACGCAGAAGGGCGAATTTGCCGACGGGCGCGATACGCGCATCCTCTCCGTGAAGGGCTATCAGATGACAACGCAGACCTTCTTTGAGGTCGAAGCGAAAAACTATGCCGATTGCTCGGGCGACAGCATTCTTGCACCGCTCACGGGCGCGGCCTTCCGTATGGGAAGAGAGGGAAGAGACGAATTCGGGGAAAACAGCAAGGTGGAGAAGGGCGATTCGATGACGATGGGAATGTCCTGCCTGATCGGCGCCAGAGAAACCGAGCGCCCCGTGTCCTTCACGCCCCCTGCCTTTGCGAAAAAGCTGAAGGATGAGGATTTTTACGGCCGCGATCCCGACCCGTACGGGGAGGGGCAGAATTTCTGGTATCTGGAGCTCGGCGGCGACCGCGATTCGATCCACGATACCGAAGAGGTGCGCGATGAGCTGCTCAGCCTCGCCCTCGGTACTTGGGATTATGTAAAAAACAGCGGCGCATTCAAAACCGAAACCTGGGACGTGGATTTCCTCGGCTTTCTTCCCGGAAAGCGCGAATCCCGCCGTATGGTTGGCGAATATATCATCAAGGAGCAGGATTTAACGCAGAATGTCGTCTTTGAGGACGAGGTGGCATACGGCGGCTGGCCGCTGGACGATCATTATCCCGGCGGCTTCTATCACAGAGGCTATCCGAACACCAATTATCACCTGCAGCCTCCCTATTCCATTCCGTATCGCGCACTCTATTCCTCCCACGTGGAAAATCTCTTCTTTGCGGGAAGAAACATTTCGATGACGCATACGGCTATGAGCTCCATTCGCGTGATGGCAACCTGCGGCCTTCTGGGTGAGGCTGTCGGCCGCGCGGCCTATATAGCCGCGAGAGAGGGTGTCACGCCGCACGGCGTTTATAAAAACAAGGCGCTTCTCTCCGAGGTGCAGGCGCGCCTTATGGCAGGGGATTGCTTCCTTCCCTCAAGGAAAAGAGAGATTTCTCCGCTTTGCCGCTTTGCCACCCTGAGCGCGGATGCCGCCAACCTTCGCAACGGCGAGGACCGTCCGCACAGAATTTACGGCACGGACGAAAAAACGGCACACTATTTTGCCCCCGCCGGTGAGCGCATCACCTATACCTTCGAACGAAACCTCGTGAAAACGGTACATATTGTATTTGATAGCGACCTCAACCGAAGCACCTTAGACGGCAACCTTGTGGAAAGAACGCACAATACCCGTCTGCTCAAAATGCTGAAAAGCCCCGACCTTCATATGCCCGCAACGCTTTGTCGCGCCTTCAAGCTGGTCGGCACGCGCGGCGGCGAGGAGATTGAGCTTCTCTCCGTTGAGGAAAACCGCAAGCGTGCGTATGAGCTGACGCTTGATGGCGAATTCGATTCGCTCACCCTGATCCCCTTGGCCCTTTGGGGAGAGGGAGATCGCATTCCCGTTGTTTCCTTCGATTTTGCATAAGGCAAGGAGAAAGGTATGATTTATATTTATAAAATTTCCTCTGCCTCTGCAATTGATTTTGCCGCCGAGGAGCTGAAACGGTATCTTCGCATGATGATGCCCGAGGCAGGGCAGATTTGCGTGCAATATGATCCCAAGGCCGAGAATGGCTTCCGCCTTGGTCTTCTCTCGGATTTCGGCCTTGCGGACGGCGATGTGGAGGATGCGCATCTCGACGAAATTCTCTATGCCGAAGCAAGCGAAAACGGGGGTATCATTGCGGGAAATAATCCGCGTGCCGTGCTCCTTGCGGTGTATGAATATCTGCGCGCCGAGGGATGCCGCTGGCTTTTTCCGGGCGTGGACGGAGAATATATTCCCGACCGCACGGCACTTTCCGCCGTTTCCTTCCGCAAAAAGCCCTCCTGCCGCTATCGCGGCTTTGCAAACGCCACGGCCGCCTCTCAGCAAACGAATTTTGAAATCATCGATTTTCTTCCGAAGATCGGAATGAATACCTTTATGTTTGAATTCCGCATTCCGACCTTCTATACCGATAGCTATTATAACCACCTGCGCAACGAGAAAAACCGCCCTGCCGAGCCCGTAACGCCGCGCACCATTCTCGGCTGGAAGCGTAGCTGTGAGAGCGAGATCGATCGGCGCGGCCTGCTCTTCCACGATGTGGGGCACGGCTTTTGCATTGATGCCTTCGGAATCGATTCCTGCTTTGCTTGGTATAAAACGGACGAAAGCAAAATTCCAGAGGGAATGCGGCAGTATCTTGCCAAGGTCGGCGGCAAGCGCGGCTTTTTCGAGGGCGTTCCGATCAATACGAACTTTTGTATGTCCAACGAAGCGGCGCGTGCCATGGTTGCCAAAAACGTGGCCGATTATGCGGAAAACCATCAAAATGTGGATCTTCTCCATGTTTGGCTTGCCGACGGCATCAATAACCATTGCGAATGCGAAAAATGTAAAGAAAAGATCCCATCTGATTGGTATATTGATCTTTTGAACGATGTGGATGCGGAAATGAGCCGCAGAAATATCCAAACGAAGATCGTCTTTCTTTCCTACGTGGATATCGCCTGGGCACCGGAGCGCACGGTGCTGAAAAATCCCGATCGCTTCGTTTTCATGCTTGCACCCTTCACGAGAAAGTATTTTGACAGCATTCCGAAAAACGGCGTGAACGCAAAAAATCCCCCCTATAAGAGAAACGATATCTTTCTTGCCGATACTCTCGAGCAATACCTTGCCTTCTATAACGATTGGAGAAAGGTCTTTGCCGGCCCTGCCTTCTCCTTTGATTATCACTTCTGCTGGGCGGAATACCGCGATCTCTCCACGCTCGGTATGGCGAAGCTGATCGGGGACGAGGTTCGTCTTTATAAATCCTTGGGCATCAACGGCATTGTGGAGGACGGAGATCTTCGCCCCTTTTTGCCGAACGGACTTTTGATCTACGTCCTCGGGCGCACCCTTTTTGATACCGAAACGCCGCACGAGGAGATTGTTTCGGATTATCTTTCTCATATCTACGGCAAGGATCATGCCGACTTCAAGGCGTTTTTCGAGAAGGTGGGAGAAGCCTTTGATTGGAAATATTTCTCGTACCTCGGCTCGGAAAACGAAAAGGTCGGCAAATTATACAGCCCGAAAGTGGCAGCGCGCCTTTCTGCCGTCAAGCCCCTGCTGGAGCAGGGAAGAGCGCTCGTGCAAGCGCATTATAATTCCGATATTCGCGTGCAAACGGTTGCCGTGCGCCTTCTTTCGCATTATATCGATCTTCTGGAGGGCGTTGCCGCCGTGATGGCAGAGAAGGCGGTAGGAAACGATAAGGAGGCCTCGCGCCTTCTTTCGGAGCTGGATGAATCTTTTGGCAAGCGTGAGTGCGAGATCGAGCGGTATTTCAACCATTGCTTCTTCTTTGGCTTTTTGCATTACGTCGTGGATTCCAATGCCTCCAAAATCGATTTTGTGCTATAAAAATCTCAATAAGTACTTGAATTTTTCTTCAATATGCAATATAATGGTCTTGTGCAAGATTTTTGCCGTACAATATGGCTCTCGTTTTGAGGGCGTTCTGAAAGGAATTGAAAAATGAACAATGTAACGATCGATCAGAATAAGCTGAAGGCGGCGATGGATAGAGCCCTTCTGAAGCTGGATGCGCTTATGGAAAAGTTCCCTGAGGATTTCCCTTCCTCGTCCTCTAAGGGCGGTGCGTATGACCACAGCGCCAATCGCGGCGGTTGGACGCAGTGCTTCTATACCGGTATGCTTTTCCTCGCTTATGATTATACGAAGAATGAAAAGTATCTGAACCTCGCAAAGAAGCTCGTAGAAACCTTTATCGACAGAGTGGATAATATGGTTGGTATGGGCGACCACGATATCGGCTTTAACTTCACGCTTTCCACCGTTGCCGCTTATAAGTGCACGGGTGAGGAAAGATATCTTGAAAAGTCGATTGCAGCTGCCAAGGTGCTTGCCAACAGATTCCGCGAGAAGGGCCAGTTCGTTCAGCTTGCAGGTGATGAAAACTGCGAGAATAAGGCGATGTACCGCCTGATCATCGACTGCCTGATGAATATCAACCTGCTTTATTTTGCAGGTGAGGCATCGGGTGATAGCGAGTTCACGAGAAAGGGCTTTGCGCACTTCAACACCACGATGGAAACCGTCGTTCGCGACAATGGATCCACCTTCCAGAACTTCTATTTCGATCCCGCGACGGGCGCGCGCATCGGCGGCGGCACCAAGCAGGGAAAGAGCGATACGAGCTGCTGGTCCCGCGGTCAGGCTTGGGGCGTAACCGGCGTTCCCTTCACCTATGCGCATATGCACAACGATGAAATCCTGAATAAGTATTATACGATCGTGGATTATTATCTTGCGCGCCTGCCCGAGGATAAGGTTGCTTATTGGGATCTCGATTTCACCGAGGGCGAAGAGCCCCGCGATTCCTCCGCCGCTTCGATCGCCGTTTGCGGTCTCAATCAGGCGCTGAAGGATATGCCCCTCGATCCCGCGCATAAGGAAACCTATGCAAAGGCAATGAATGATATTATGACCTCTCTGATTGAGAATTACGCGGCTAAGGAAGGCGATGGAAATGACGGCCTGCTTCTCCACGGCACATACTATTATGCAGGCAACCTCGGCATCGATGAGTGCTGCATCTGGGGTGACTATTTCTATCTTGAGGCACTCTGCCGTATGCTCAACCCCGACTTCAAGAAGTTCTGGTAAAAGCGCCCGAAAGGGAAGAGCTGCGGTTTCCTAAAACCCTCTCCCTGCCGAATATAAAAAAGAGAACCGAGTATGAGGCTTGGTTCTTTTTTTTGCAAAGATTTAAAACAGGGACTCGGTCTCGCGCGAACTGCGCGCTGCGGTCATTCGCGGCTCTGACAGCCCACCGGGCTGTCATTCAGTACCGCTCCTACTTCGAGTCCCCTTCGACGCACCAAAAAAAGAGAAC
>JAZTWU010000127.1:0-1028 GCA_045636085.1 Eubacteriales bacterium | reverse complement strand
GATCCGAAGCCGCGAAGGAGGGCGGATAGCTCTCCGAGCTCCGCTTTGGCATACGGTTGCCATCGTAAGCGCAGGCGGGAAGAAAAACGAAGGTGTCGCTTTTCCAATCGGGAAAACGATAGGTCAAAGCAAAATACGCGTTCTGCGTATCCTCCGCGGCACGAAAGCGAAGCCCTGCCTTCTCTCTCGTCACCTCACCGCCCACGGCGGTGATCTGCGTTTGGATTTTAAGCATTTGTCTTCTCTCCTTCCCTTCGGTATTTGAAGAGGGCGATCAGGATCGTGCCCATCGTCAAAAAAATCTCCGAGCGCCGAGCCATACGCGCACCTTGCAAGGTTATACGCCAGCCAAAAGGGCGATCCGATCAGCGCAACCGTGCGAATCGCGCGCTCCCTTTTCAGCCAGAAGGCGCCCGTATGCAAAAGCACGCCAAGGATCGGAAGCAAATCAAGAAGGCTCTTATTGACGATCGCAATGATGCCGCCGCGGCTTTTCATCTGATAGCTGAGAAGAAACAGGCAAACGGCAGCGAGGCCGAGGATCTGTGCAACTATAGGCGGTATCATCTCGGCTCTCCTTCATTTCTTAAATACTGATTAACTTGATTATACTACAAAAAAAGCGGCAGTGCAATACCCGCACCGCCGTTTTAAAGGATTTTTTTATTATTTTATATTGTATTTTTTATTTTTTCTTAAGCAAAGAAGCCTCTTTTATCAAAGCAATTCAAGCTTCGTGGAAGCAGAGCCGCCAATGGCGATCTTGCCCTGCGCCTCCTCCGTCGAAATCCTGCCGACGAGCGCCTTATAGCCCTCGTAATAGCGCACGCCGAATTCGCGCAGAGCCTTGGAATTGAAATGCAGGTTATCGGAATTTGCCGAAAGCCCCTCGGCGCTGACGAAGCCCACGTTTTTCACCTTGCTTGCCACGGCCTTCAGCGCTTCGTTGACGTGAATATAGTTTGGAAGATTCGGAGAAAGCGGGCAATCCTTCAGAAAATCGCCAAGACCGCCGACGAGGAAGGGAA
>JAZTWU010000126.1:0-16906 GCA_045636085.1 Eubacteriales bacterium | reverse complement strand
ACTTATGTAAGCAAGCTTTGCGTACTTGTCGTCGCGCGTGAACTGATAAGCAACGGCAAGCTGGGTGCAGGTCGTTCCCTGATCGTTATGATCTGCCGAGCGGCCGCCTGCATCGTAGCCATCCTCATAGGGGTCGTCCAGAGGAGTAACCAGAGCGGTCATATCCTCGTTCATCTTGTAGCATTCCTTTTCCATTTTCTTGTCGGCCATATCGATGAGTCTCTGCATATAGCCCTTCAAGGTTGGATTGGAATTTGTCTTGTAGATCTCGTGAAGCGTGTCAAGAATACCGGGCTTCGAAACGAGCATCGGGTGCTTGTTGCCTCTTGCCTCAAGTCTTGCACGGATGTCTGCACCAACGCGGCGGAAGCCCTCGCGCTCCTCGGGCGTTGCAGGGGCATAGGTTCTCTGCATCGGAACCTTTTCGATGTCGAAAATGAATTCGCCCATCCAATGCAGCATCAGATTCAGATCGTCCTCGCGGTTGATCTCGGAAACGGCGATCTCCTTATCGAGGATGATGCATCCCATTTCGTCGAATTTCTTGTTTGCCGCAAGCGTATCGAGTGCGAAATATTTCTTTCCCTCATAGGTCTCGGCCTTGCCGCCGAAGCCCTCGATGAAGGCAGGAATCAAAACCGTTCCGTCCTCCTTGCGCGCAGGTGCATATTCCAAAGCGATCTTCTCGCCGTCCTTCAGAGCGAAGGGCACCTTCAGCTTCAGAACGAGGTTCGGGTGTCTCTCAAAATTATACATAAATTTCTCCTTTTTCAGCGCGCAGATATTTTTAAAAATCTAATATTTTTCGCGCTTAAGGTGATAGTACCACACATCGCGGGAATTATCAAGCCCCGCAAGGGATTTTTGTTAATAACGGCGAAGGTTTTTGTGTATTTTAACAGATGAAAAAGGGATAAAAAGCCCCGGCGCTGAGGGAGCGTCGGGGCAAAGGTTATATGTTCTTCCAATTCTCAAAAGGAATATCGTAAAGCGCCGCATCACCAATAGGCTCGGCAACGATGGAGAAATTGAATTTTTTCAGTCCGTTAAAGCGAACGAGCAGGCGGGAATAGGCCTCTCTTGAATATTCGCCCTCCACCTTCGGCTGTGTATCCTTCAGAAGGAAGTCGTAGCAGCTGATGATTTCAAAGCGCACGTCCGCATCCGAGAAAAGGTGAACCTCGATGGCGCTTCCGTCCTCATAAGACATCCTGCAGCTTCTTCCGTCCTTTGCGAGCTCGCACCGAATGTCCTTGCTTTTGAAGTTTGCAACCCAGCAGGCGTTTTCCGCCTCTGAAAATTCCGCCTCGTCGCGGAGCACCCAGGTTCTTCTGTCAGCCGTCAGAAGCATACCGCGCATCACCTTCACGGCCTTTTCGCCGTAAGCGGGCGTTGTGTCGATGATGGCATAGGATGCGCTGTCGGAGGATTTGCATTCAATAATGGGGGATCTGCTTTTCACAATCTGTCCGTGCGGCAGAGAGGGCAAAAAGAGCGTGTTGTTTCCCTCTGCATTTCTTCGGAAGAGATTGTTGTTCGAAAAATATCCGCCCGGCAAATTATAGCAATCCGAGCCGAGATCCGTAAACCAAAGTTTACCGTAGTTATGGTAAACAAAGCATCCCGCATCGATCTGCGTGTGTCCGCCGGTATTCTTTCCGCCAAGGATGCCTGCATAAATCGATCCTCTTTCCCATCCGCTTCGCACGGTGAATCCGTCGATGGATTCCATATGATAATCCAAGGGGAGCACCTTCAGATCCGGCACCGCCTCGCCGAGAATTTCGGGCTCGTAAAGGAGGTCGAAGATATAGGGCTCCTTGCCCATTTTCAGATGCTCGCGGCGAAGCGCATAGAGATTCTTATCTCCCGAAATATAGCCGAAGGGATAAAACATATAGGTGCTCTGCTCGCCGAGACCGCCGTCGTGATAATTCCAGCCAACGTATTCGGCACTCTCGGTGTTGATTGCATAGTAGCAGGTCTTATCAAGTCCCCAGGTGTAGTGCAGGCCAAGATCCGTTCCGATCAGGCTCTTGAGTGCCGCGAGAATACGGAAGAGATTGTTCGTTCCGTAGGACCAATAGGAATTGGATTCAACATAGGAGCCGTCCGTTGCATACTGCTTGAGCACGAGGCCGTCCTGTGTGAGCGAGGCAAGCGAGGCGCCGATTTGCTCGGTGCAGACGTCCAGCACCTGATCCGTGATATAGCCGCCCTTTCCCTCACAGATCAGCATCGCCGCGCCAACGATCGAGCCTGTGTTGCAAACGGCGTTCCAGTTGTCGGGCTTTAACTTAAAGCGCCAGCCCGTGCCCTGCTTTGGAGAAGGGTAATCGCATTTGTCGAAGATCATCGAATTGTAGCTTTGCAAGATGCCGTGCGAATAAATGCCGCGCGTTATATCCTTCAGATCGTAGCCGAGATCCTTCCAGATATTGTAGAGCCAGTCATAGGTCTCGCAATAATCGAGAGTGGCAACGGAGGTATTGAGAAAATGTCCGGGGCCCCAGTGCGGGCGGCGGATCATTTCCTTCATAATAAGGTAAGCAAGCCTTGCATACTTCGTGTCGCGCGTGATCTGGTATGCCAGAGCAAGCTCCGAGCATGCCGTCAGATGGTCGTTGGGATCTGCGGCACGTCCGCCGTGGTCGTAGCCATCCTCATAAGGATCGTCAAGCGGCGAAATCAGCGCGGTCATATCCGCATTCATCGCGTATTTCTCTTTTGTAAAATTCTTTTCGTATTCGGGGAGAAGCTTCGTTGCCAGATCCTTCAGATGCGTATCCTTTTCATCCATATAGGCATCGTGGATCTTATCGAAAATCTCTTGCGTTGCGAAAAGATAGGGGTGCTTGTTTTCTCTTGCAAGAAGTCTTGCCTTGATGTCTAGGCCGATGCGGCGGAATCCTGCGCGCTCCTCGGGCGTTGCGGGGGCATAGCTTTTTTGCATTGGAACTCTTTCATAGTCGAAAATGAATTCGCCCATCCAATGCAGCATCAGATCAAGATCGTCCTCGCGGTTGATCTCGGAAACGGCGATCTCCTTATCGAGGATGATACAGCCCATTTCGTCGAATTTCTTATTTGCCGCAAGCGTATCGAGCGCAAAATATTCCTTTCCCTCAAAGGTCTCGGTCTTGCCGCCGAATTCCTTAATGAAGGCAGGGATCAAAACCGTTCCGTTCTCCTTGCGGACGGGCGCATATTCCAAAGCGATTTTCTCGCCATCCTTCAGAGCAAAGGGCACCTTCAGTTTCAGAATGAGGTTTGGGTGTCTGTCATAGTTATACATATGCTTCTCCTTTTTCGGCGCAGGGATATTTTGAAGGATCGGATATTCTCCGCGCTTAAGTTGATAGTACCATACATTGCGGATTTTATCAAGCCCCGCAAGGAATTTTTGTTAATAACGGCAAAGCAATTTTGTGTATTTTCACCCAAAGGAATGCGAAAAAAAGCGCAAGCGTTTTTTTCTGTATTGAAAAGTCGGCTATGATTTCTTGAAAGATGGCCGAGAATTGTATTGCGTTTGATCGGGATTTGTGATAAAATTGAGGTAGAAAATCTGAAGGAGACCACTATGATTTCTATTGGCAATCGCAGAGAATGCTTTTTTGATACCTTTTTGATCGATGAGAAAAAAACCACAGCCGAGGCAAGACTTCATCGCCCCGTAGCGCGCGAGGTTGTCATGAATTGCGATCGCCCTTGGGAAAGCCGCGGCATTGCGTATGAGAATTTCTTTTTTGACGAGGAAATCGGAAAATTCAGAATGTATTATCTTGGCCGCGAAGCATTGACAGAGTCGCTGCGCGGCGAGCAGATCCGCGTTTGCTATGCCGAAAGTACGGACGGTCTGCATTGGGAAAAGCCCTCGCTCGGCATCTGCGAGTTTAAGGGCTCTATGCAAACCAATATCATTTTGGATGAAAAAACCGCTCCTTTCTATGATAATTTTATGGTTTTCAAGGACGAAAATCCCGCTTGTCCGCCCGACAAAAAATATAAGGGGATCGGGGATTATCTGCATACATTGACGGTGTTCTACAGTGCCGACGGAATTCATTTCCGCATTGGGAAAAAGATCACCGATCAGGGAAGCTTTGATTCCTTGAATACCGCCTTTTTTGATAAAGAAATCGGGAAGTATCGCGTTTATTTCCGTGGCCTTCATGCGCCGGGAGATTTGGAAGGCAAGGATCCCTTTGATAAGCATCCGCTCGACCTTCCGTGGCAGAAGAAGGAGCAGCATGTGCGCGATATCCGCTATATCGAGTCCGAGGATTTTGAGACCTTCACGGAGCAAAAGCGGATTTCTATGAGTGGAGATGATGTGCAGGTATATACGAACTGCATTTCTCCCTATCCCTATGCGCCGCATATCCTCGTCGGATTTCCAACGCGTTATATCTACCGTCCGCAGTGGTCTGCCGCCTATGACGCGCTTTGCACGAAGGAAGCGCGTATGCGAGTGGCAAAGGAGCATCCGCGCTATGGCCTCGCCCTCACGGATTGCGTATTTATGACCTCGCGCGACGGTGTGAATTTCAAGCGCTATAACGAGGCCTTTATGCGTCCCGATGCGGAATATGATGGAAATTGGTGCTACGGTGATTGCTATCCTGCGCGCGGCTTCATCCTCTCAGATCCCGAAAAGGGCGGAGAGGGAGTGGACAGGGAGCTTTCGATCCTTTGCAACGAAAGAGAAAAATACGGCGGAAATCGCCGCCTTCGCCGTTATACCATCCGAAGAGATGGCTTTGTTTCGCGCCACGCGGGCGAGGAAGAAAAGCTCCTTGTCACCAAGCCCTTTATTTTCGAGGGCGAAAGGCTCAGCGTAAACCTTGCCACCTCGGCCTTTGGTTACGCGATATTCAAGCTTGAAACCACCGATGGAAGGCTTAAAACCGAAAGCGTTGAATATTTTGGTGATGCAACGGATAAGACTATCGCATTGTCGGAGCCAACCGTTCTTTTTGCAGGCAAGGAGGTCGTTATGACCGTGCGCCTTCTGGATGCGGATCTCTATTCCTTTAAGTTCTCATAAAATCAAGACCGCCGTGTGCACCGTACGGAGCGCGGCGGCCCTCTTTTTTGAAGGGTACTTGCAATTTATCATTGAATGTGGTAAAATGTAAATGATAAAAGAAATCGAGGTAAACGGTATGATCTATAATGAATTCTTGGGTGAAAAGCTTTCGATGCTCGGCCTTGGCTGTATGCGCTTTCCCTCTGACGAAAAGGGAGAGGTTGATATGCAGAAAACCGAGCAGATCATCGATCTTTGCATAAAAAGCGGTGTCAATTATTTCGATACGGCTTGGTTTTATCATCAGGGCAAGAGCGAGGAGCTGATGGGGCATTTTCTTTCCCGCTATCCCCGCGAGAGCTTCTATCTTGCCGATAAAATGCCCTTCAATAAATTCACATCGCACGAGGAGGTCGTGGAAACCTTCGAAACCCAGCTTGCCCGCACGGGTATGGACTACTTCGATTTTTATCTTCTTCATAATGTTTCGGATGATACGGTTTCGATCTTTACGGACGAAAAACTTAAAATTGTGGACTATCTTTTAGAGCAGAAACGCAAAGGCCGCATTCGCCACCTTGGTTTTTCCACGCACGCATCGATCCCCGTTTTCAAGGAATTTCTTGAAAAGTACCATTCGGTTCTGGAGTTTTGCCAGATCCAGCTCAACTGGCTGGATTATAAACTTCAGCGCGCCAAGGAGAAGGTTGAGATCCTGAATGCATACGGACTTCCGATCATCGTGATGGAGCCTGTGCGCGGCGGTCGTCTCGCCTCGCTCGCCGAGGAGGATGAGGCACTCCTGAAGGGGATGCGCCCCGAGGAGAGCATTGCCGCTTGGGCCTTCCGTTTTCTGCAGGGAATTGAGGGCGTGAAGGTCGTGCTTTCGGGAATGTCAACGCTCTCGCAGGTGGAGGACAATATCAAAACCTTCTCCGAGCATAAGCCTCTCATTAAGGAAGAATGCGAGGCGATTCTTGCCGTTGCGGATAAGATCCTCTCTAAACGCACGCTTACCTGCACCAACTGCAAATATTGCGTTCCCGAGTGCCCGATGGGCCTGCCGATCCCGAAGCTTCTGCGCCTCTTCAACGATAAGTTTCTGATTTCGGGCACGGCGCCCAAGGCATCCGAAATCACATTTCCCGACGGGAAAATGCCGAGTGAGTGCATTGCCTGCCGCGCCTGCGAGGGAAAATGCCCGCAGAAGATCTCGATTGCGGCCATTATGGAAGAGTTTTCCGAAAAGCTCAAGGGCTGATGCGAGGAGCAGCTATGCATAAGGATGCCGCAATATCCCTCTTGAAGCGGGAGGGATACACTCTTGTTTTGTATACCGAGGCCGAGTGCAAGACCTTCACGACGCGCGGCGTTGCGCCTCTGCTTTCGCTTCTTGAAGAGGGCGAGGATCTGTGCGCGTTCTCTGCCGTGGATAAGGTTGTCGGAAAGGCTGCCGCCTTCCTCTATGTCGCGCTTGGCATCCGTCGCGTTTATGCGCTGACCTTGAGCGAAAGTGCTCTCGCCCTGATGCAAAAGGCGGGGATTGAAGTGGAATGCGAGCAGATCACAGGGCGTATTTTGAACCGCGACGGCACGGGCTTTTGTCCGATGGAAAGCGCGGTGCTGGAGGAATGTGACCCCGCCACCGCGATCGAAAGGATCAAAAAAACGCTTTTTGACCTTCGTAACGGCTGAAAAAAATAAAAAAGACCTCCGTTTGGAAGTCACCAAAAGCGAATATAAAAAATGAAGTGACCCTTGATCGAGCCGCATGCCTTTGCGACTGTGAACCGACCAAGGGTCACTTCTGTTCGTTCTTAGTATCTAACATCCTTCGTAATCCTCCTTTGCTTTTTCTGCCCACCGTCTCTTAGCGCCGACTCTTAAAACACATTTTTCAAATTTCTCTAACGAGAATACCGTTCATTTTTTCTCTTCGGCTTTTCCTTGGGGGCGATTTTTGCCTTGCCCTTAAATTTCCCACCTGCTTTGATCGCGAATCCTTGGCAAAATGTCCTTTCGCCTCTCGCTCTATCTATTGCGTATCGCACCGCCGTGCTTTTTCCTTTCTTCTCTTCATTCACGGTGGGGGCGGAGATCCTTCCGCCTTTTTCTTGACTTCATACGTCTTGGCGGGCCTTGGCATTCGGTTCTTTTTTCTACCTGTACATTGGACCGTCCTCCTTCTTTGTGATTCCATTATAGCATATTTTTTCGCCCTTTTCAATTGACAATTTGTAAGAAATTAACAGTATTTTTTTATTCAAAATAGAGAAAATGTTGATGTTGAACAAAAGCCTTTCAAAAAACTATTTACAAAGGCAAAAAAATATGCTACAATAGAAATGTTGGTGCTTCCGAAAAAATCCGAAAGCACCAACATTTTTTGTTTATACGAAGGCGAAGGAATAGAGATGTGCATCTTTCAGCGCGATTTTAAGACGAACGCTCTTTCCCGAAAGGGAGAAAAGCGCGCCATCGAAGCGCACGCGGCGGTCAACGCTGTCGCCGAAGAAGGTCTTGCTCGTGAAGCCATCGATCGGCGCACCGTCCGCATCGCAGAGCGTGATCTGCACCGAGCCTGCGCAGGAGGTCGCAAAATTCACGGTAAGTGCGCCTGCCGTAACCTCGATCGGCTTTGTCAGCACCGTTGCGCCCTTATACGGGCCATACCAGGAATAAAAGCCGTCAAGGCGCAGGGTGTAGCGATAGAAATTCGCATTTTTCATACGGTAGTTCTCGGTAACATAAATCGAGATCTCGGGTGCGGCCCCCTCTTCCTCCGCTTCGGTTTCAACGATGCCGTGCACGGTGTAGCAGTTGCCATAGCGCCAATTGTTTCTCGCCTCCGGACCGGGGGTCAGGAAGGCCTCGTCTCTGCGGTTGAAGGTAAAGCCGTCGCGGGAGCTCATAAAGAGGCAGTCCGTGATGGCCGTGCCGCCGCGTCCGTACTTTTCAACCGTCTTTTTGCGCTGATCGGCAAGCGGCATATCCTCAAAGCTTTCGTATTCGTCTTTTCTGTCCATATAGCGAACAGGGAAGCCGATGAAGGTGCTCTTTGCGCGGTAATATTTTTCGATCTGGTTGGTATAAAGCGGAATTTCCTCCTGCCCATCTTCGAAATTTATGCAGCCGTGCGTCGTGAACTCCTTGAAATCCTTGCTCGTCGCCAAGCGGATGTCGCGGATATCGTCGCTCTTTAAAATGTCGTGTTGCGGAATTTCGGGGTGTCCCACAGGATGGAAGGCGCGGAAATAGAGAAAATATTGCTCGGTTTCCTCGTCCCAGAAGGCGAGATTGAAGGAATCAAAGGAGCCGTAAAGGGGAAGACTCTCCCTTTCCTTGAATTTATATCCGTCCGCGCTCGAAAAATAGCGCAAAAAGGCTTTGCCGTCCTCGTATTCTGAGCAGAGTGCCTTGAATTTTTCCTCTTTGGGGCAGGCGGGATTTTTGTCATAAAAAACGGAGAAGTTGTCAATTTCCTTAGGGCGGGAAAAGACAATGTTGTTATAGGTCGAGCCGTTGTATTCATATAATCCGACATTCGGCTTTTTGAAGGTGATACCGTCGCGGCTTTCCGCAACGCAAATGACATTCGTGCCGCCGCCCGTAGAGGGCGCCATATCCGTGAGAAGAAGGCGGCTATTCGTTGCGCGGTAATAGAGGCGGATCGTTTCGCCAACGCGCACGGTGCAACCGTAGGTGTTGTGAACGCCCTCCCATTCGTCGTCGCAGAGAAGGGCGAGATTCTTTTTCTTGGGCTTATGGGCGATAAGAGAGAGATTTTCCTCCGTCTCAATCACTTTCTTGTCCCAGCAGAGAATGCGGGTAATTTCGTTTGCCATATCGGAGCTCCTTGTTGATGAGAGATATTTTCGAAAACTATTATAGCACGCGAAAAAAATCCCGTCAATAGCAAAACAGGACGAAAAAATCAAAATGGTGTCCCGTTTTTAAAGTGAAAAACGTAAAAAGTAGGGGTGTCCTGGTCCGCTCGGCGAAAAAACTTCAAAAACCTCTTGCAATTTTTAATATTTTCGTATATAATAATATATGCGTTGAGAAAAGAAGATGCAGATTTCCTTCCAAAAGAGAGGTCGCGGGTGGTGTGAGTGACCGTTGGACTCTGCGGCTCCGCTTTTTGAGCATTCGGTGAAAGCCGAGGGCGCGCCCCCTTATCGGCGGTAAAGTGGCAGATTTATTCTGCAATTTGGGTGGTACCACGGAGCTTTTTCGTCCCATATAGGGCGGGAAAACTCTTTTTTTATTTTAAAATAATTTTAAGGAGAAATAATATGATTGACATTCGTTTTTTGCGCGAAAATCCCGAGGTCGTGAAGCAGAATATCCGCAATAAGTTTCAGGATGATAAGCTTCCTCTCGTGGACGAGGTGATCGCTCTGGATGAGGAGCTTCGCCAGAACAAGAAGCGGGCGGACGATCTTCGTGCCAACCGCAATAAGCTTTCCAAGTCCATCGGCGCTCTGATGGGTCAGAAGAAGCTTGAGGAGGCCGAGGCCGTTAAGAAGGAGGTCGCAAAGCAGGCCGCCGAGCTTGCGGAGTGCGAGGCCAAGGAGGGCGAGCTTGAGGAGCGCGTGAAGACCATTATGATGACGATCCCGAACATCATCGATCCCTCCGTTCCGATCGGTAAGGACGATAGCGAGAATGTCGAGGTAGAGAAGTTCGGTGAGCCCCTCGTTCCCGAATTTGAGATTCCGTATCACACGGAGATTATGGAGCGCTTCTGCGGCATCGATTTTGAGTCCGCGCGTCGCGTTGCGGGAAACGGATTCTATTACCTGATGGGTGATATTGCCCGTCTGCATTCCGCCGTTATCTCCTATGCAAGAGATTTTATGATCGAGCGCGGCTTCACCTATTGTGTTCCTCCCTTTATGATCCGCTCCAATGTGGTAACGGGCGTTATGTCCTTTGCTGAAATGGATGCAATGATGTATAAGATCGAGGGTGAGGATCTCTATCTGATCGGAACCTCCGAGCATTCGATGATCGGTAAGTTTATTGACCAGATCGTGCACGAGGCAGAGCTTCCTTATACGCTCACCTCCTATTCGCCCTGCTTCCGTAAGGAGAAGGGGGCGCACGGACTTGAGGAGCGCGGTGTGTACCGTATCCACCAGTTCGAAAAGCAGGAGATGATCGTTGTCTGCAAGCCTGAGGAGTCTCCTATGTGGTTTGATAAGCTCTGGAAAAACACCGTGGATCTCTTCCGCTCGATGGATATTCCCGTGAGAACGCTGGAGTGCTGCTCGGGCGACCTTGCGGATCTCAAGGTGAAGAGCGTGGATGTAGAGGCTTGGTCTCCCCGTCAGAAGAAGTATTTTGAGGTTGGCTCCTGCTCCAATCTCGGTGATGCACAGGCAAGAAGACTTCGTATTCGCGTGAAGGCAGGCGAGGATAAGCCCTATCTTGCGCATACGCTGAATAATACCGTGGTTGCGCCTCCCCGTATGCTGATCGCATTCCTTGAGAATAACCTCAATGCAGACGGAAGCGTGAATATCCCCGTGGCTCTTCGTCCTTATATGGGCGGAATGGAAAAGCTCGTTCCCAAGAAATGAGCAACGCGCCCGCTTTAGTTCTCGTCGGCGCATCGGGCGTTGGTAAGAATACGGTGGCCGAAGCGCTCTTGCGCAAAAGGGAAGCTCGCTTCTCCTATATCCGATCGCTTTGCACGCGAGAGCCGCGAAGCACCTTTGCGGATGAATATATCTATGTGGATGAAGCGGATTTCCTTTGCCGCATCGAAAACGGGGAAATGTTAGAGCACACGCGCTACGGCGATCATCTGTACGGAACGCCGATCTCCGAGGTGAAAAGAGTGCGCAAGGAGGGAAGCCTTCCCTTGATGATTCTGGATATCAACGGGGTGGAAAGCATTCGCCGCGATCATCCCGATTTTCCGATCTATGCGGTGTATCTCTATGCCGCGCCGAGCGAGATCCTCTGCCGTCTTGAAAAAAGAGACCTTGCGCTCGGGGATGCACAGGCGCGCGAAAAGATCCGCAAGCGTCAAAGGAGCAACCGCGAGGACTTTTTGGCGCTGTCTCTTGGAAAGATCCGTCTCTTTGATGCCTTCGTAGAAAATGCCCTGCTTTCCGACTGTGTCCGTGCCGTGCTGCAACGGTATCGGAGCGCGGAAAAAATCTGCGGTGCGGAGCTTGAAGAGATGCAAGCGCTGTTTTCCCGAATGTCCAAGGAAGAAATATAAATTAAAAACGCCTGCTCGGCTTTGAGCAGGCGTTTTTCTTTTTCTCTTAATTATTGAATGGAAATTTTGATCCTTCCCGTTCTCGTGGTGACCTTGCATCTGCCACTTTCGGGCTGATCCTCAGGAACCGAAACGGAGCCTGTTCCGCTTTTTGCTTCAAAGTCCTTGCCGCTGAGAAGCGTGCCCGAAACATCGCCGGTACCCGTGTTCACGGTGATAAGGGGCGCATCGGCATCTTCGAATTTCACATCGCCCGTCGAGGTTCTCACCTCCAGACTGCTTGCGAAAATGCAGTTCTTAAAAATGGTATCGCCCGTAGAGAGTGTGAGGGTGAGGGAATCGGCGCGCGCTCCCTCGATCGTCAGGTCTCCCGTGCTGTTTTGGATGCGAATGCCGTTTTGCACGGTGAGATTTTTCAGCGTCTGCTTGGCCGTGTCGCCTTCAAGCACGAGACTCTTAGTGGAAAGGGTGTCGATATTCAGCCGTCCGGTGTCAACCTCGATTTCGGCGCTTTGAGCGCAAATCAGATTCTTCAGGGTAATATTTCCCGTGTCTGCGGTTGCCTCAAGTGACTGAAGGCTTGCACCCTGGATGAAAATATCGCCCGTGTCGGTTTCAAGAACGGTCGGGCCGTTCACGCTTGCATTCATACGGATATCGCCCGTATCGGTTTCAATCTCCGCTCTTTCAAAGGTGAAGGCTTTATCCACGGTGATGTCGGCGGTGTCCCCTTCGATTTGCAGGGTCTCGTATGCGTTTTTCGGCAAATAGAGCGTGACCTTGGGGCTTCCGAAGTCAAGGATGTCAAAGATATAATCGGTAATCTTTTTTTCACCGCAAGAAACGGCGAGGGTCTCGCCGCGCACGGTGAAGCTGAAGGGGCGGTTCTTGTGCGCAAGGAAAACAAGTGTGCATTTTTCGTCCGTTGCGGGAAGAATCGTGAGCTCCGATTCGTCAAGCTCGGCAAAGACGGCGCTGAAATCCTCCTCGACCGTGTGCGTCGTCGTGGTGTAATTGCGGTTCAGATCAAGACCTCCCGCAAGCGCGGCAAAGCCGAAGATCAAGCCGCCGACGATAAGAAGAATCAGTGCAAAAATCAAAAGCTTTTTCATCGAATGGTCTCCTTTCCGATAAGGGCGGATTTCGTCCAGCGGATAATGACTGCAAAGCCCTTCATAAGTCCTGCGCAAAGGAAGAGAAGTGCCTTCGATCCATAGAGCGCAACAAAATAGAAAAATACCGTGAGTGCAGCGAGGATAAGACCCGCGCCGAGCATCAGCAATGCGTAAACGGTATCACCAAAGAAGAGCGCAAGAGGGGAGATAAGAATCCCCGCAACGGAGCATGCAGCAAGGCTCGCTTCTGTTGCCCAGAGCGCAATCAATACGGAGATGGTAACGGCCGCAAGCGAAATGAGCACCGCAAAGGCAGAGATCGCGAGAGCGAAGAATACGGCAAAAAGTGAGATCCAGATAGGCGAGCCGATGATGATCAGCGCCGTTGCGAGTCCGGAGCGCTTTTTCTCCATTCTGGCGCGCGCCAAGGAAACGAGCGGCATATCCTGCATAATATGCGCCGCCGCCATTGCGGGCGTGCCAATTCTTTGAACGGCGGCCTCCTCGGAGAGTCCGTCCTCCATGCGGTCGTCAATCATTTCGCTGTAATAATCCAAGGATCTTCTTTGATCGGCATAGGGAAGATCCGAGAGCCGAATGCGAAGATCACGCAAAAATTCTTCCTTTTTCAAGACTTTTTATCTCCTTTCGTCACAAAATTATATATGGAAAGAAGCTCCTTCCATTCCTCCCTGAATTCCTCAATTCTTGCAAGCCCCGAGTGGGTGATGCGGTAATATTTTCGCAGTCTTCCGTTGTGTGCCACGGTGTAAACCGCCATATGTCCCGCCGCCTCCAATCTTCTGAGGATTGGATAGAGAGTGGATTCCGAAATTTCCGTATATGGAGAAAGATCCTTAATGATACGGTATCCGTAGGAATCTTCATCCTTGATAGCGGCAAGCACGAGTATATCCAGCAGGCCGCGCTTCATTTGTATATCCATCGTAATACCTCCTGTTGTATAATACTATATCACACATAGTATTGATTGTCAAGAGGATTTTCGAAAAAAAGAAAAGAGAACGACGAGAAAAATCAATCGTTCTCTTTATTTTGTTTTTTTGCGTTCTTGGTTATTCTTCCTCGTCAAATGCCATCTTCATTTCTTCCTTCATCGTTCCCATATAATAGAAGGTATAAAGAATGTAGGGAATTGCGATGATCATAAGAATGAGAGGCCAGAATTCCATCTCGTGCGAGATCGTTCCGACGGAGGTTGCGCTGGAGGGAATAAAGATCACTTGGCCGCGCAGATAAACATAGAAGGCGCGACAGATCAGGCAAACGGCGCCGAAGAGAAGCAGAATCAGATTTTTGAGGGTGAGCGAACGATGGTAGCTCTTTTCCGCTCTTCCGTAGCGATCGCTTTTGGGAGAGAGACCGAGCGTTGTGCGAATCGTCTTTTGAAGTGCAAGGAAAACGAGGATTAGCAGGCAAAGGATCAGCGCGGCGCTGATTGCCGCCGCAATAACGGAGGGCATATATGCGCTCCGGGCCTCCGTGTCAGTTAAAAGACTCTTGTAGCCGTAGTCGTATTCAAACATCTCAATCATAAGATTTTGCGCGATCGCGGAGGCAACGGCGATTGTGCCGACGATGCGGATCGCCCCGCGAAGCCATCCCTTAACGGGAAGCCAGCAAGCACCGATGAAGAGGAAGAGTGCATAGCCCAGGATCGGCATAAAGCTCAGGGAGAAGATCGTGGAAACGAAGATCAGCGAGAATCCAAGCGTATAAGCAGAGCAGATCTCGTGCTTTTCCTTCTTTTCGATCAGGTCATCACCCGCAATTTTGCGAAGCGCCTCAAGAAAGCGCCCCTCCTTGCGCACGGTGCGCATATAGGCACGGGAAAGAATGAGCCAGTAGATGCCAACCGCCAGCGCGAGGGAAATGGCAATCGTGAGCACGTAGGGATAGAGCCGAAGAAAGGCATTTTGGCCTGCCGTATCGCCGATAAAGTCCTGCTTTCTCGTCAATAGCAAAAGCTCGGGAAGGAAGGAGCAGAAGGCCTTCACGAAGATGAAAAGAATGCAGAGGTTGCGAAGCACCTCAGGCTGCTGGTTGCGATATAACAAGAAGCGCTCCGAGCCCGCCTTTTCGCCGGCCGATCTCTTTCTTTCCTTAATATGAAAAGGGGAGATCAGCGCCGTGGCATCGCTTCGCTCTCCGAGATAAAAGAGCCCCTCGGAGATATGAAAAACGAAGGTATAGCCGAGAATGATCTCAAACAGAGCAAAGATAATGGCAAAGGTGGGGATGAGATTGGCATCCGTCGTGTTTGCGGCGCGTGCAGCCATCGCAAGGAAGGTTGCGGGAATTTTGAAAAGTCCGAGGATTGCAAGGCGCTTCGCGGCATCTCTTGCCTCCGCAAAGTGCGGAGAGAGTCCCGCCGCCTCGCAAACAACGGAGAATATCAGAAAATACGCGATAAAGTCGGGAAGAATATCGATGATGTGAATGTTCGGGTTGCAAAGAAGGATCAGCGCGATCCAAATGCGCAAATAATAGTTTTTCGTCTTCTTCATTTGAAGATCATTTCCTTTTTTTCTTCTTTTTGTTTTGATTTCTTTGCTTCATTTCCTCGATGCGGCGCTCAAGCTCTGCCTTGTCCCGCGCTTCCTTTTTTGCTCGGTATTCATTGATAAAGCGGAATCGCGAAGGCTTTTGCTTCATTTCAACATCGGAGGGCAAACAAATTCTTGCATAGCATTTGTAAATAAAGATTAGCATCGAAAGCAAAAATACAAGACAAATGAGCAAAAGTATAAATTCCATGGAGAGCAAGATCTCTTCCTTCACGCCCGAAAAGATCGGCGGGATCTCAAAAAGAGCCTCTCCGATAAAAACGAAAAGAGAGATCGGCATCATCATCATAGCGCGCGTTTCAAGCTTCGAAAGTCCAACCTCGCGCGTGATTTGCTTGAAACCGAGAAGCATAAGAATATGCAAAAGCCCAAGGCAAAGCATTCGCGCCGCCGCCATCGCGTAGGAAAGTGCGGGCGGTGCGGAGATTGAAAGAGAGGAGAGAAGCGCGCCAAAGAATTCATATGTGCCAACGAGGAAAAAGGGAATCGCGGCGAAAAAGGCCGCCTTGAAGCCCGTATTCCAACGGCGAAGCTTCTCCAGTGCCGTGAGCATCAGCACCGCCGCCAGAATGTCCGTATAGGCATAGAAGGAGAGATTCAAAAGGAAGATGTAGCCGATAAAGAGAATACCAAATCCCATAAATCGCTCTCCTTAAGATTCACTCGCGTTTCTGCCACAGCATTTCTTGTATTTTTGTCCGCTACCGCAGGGGCAGGGATCGTTTCTTCCCACCTTCGAGGATTTCACGGGTGCACGCTTGACGGATTTGCCGTCTCCGAAGCCCTCAACGAGGGGCGTCGCAACCTGCACTCTTTCCACCTTCTGTACCTTGGGAACAACGGAGAGCACCTTGCGCACCGTATCCTCCTTGATGTCGTCGATCATCGTATCAAAAAGATCGGCGCCCTGAATGCGATACATAGCAACGGGGTCTCTCTGTGCGTAGGAGTTGAGTCCGATATATTCCTTGAGCTCCTCCATATTGTCGAGGTGCTCCATCCATTTTTTGTCAACGTTTTCAAGAAGGATCACCTTCTCGATCTCGCGCATTGCATCGGGGCGCATTCCCTCAACGGAGGCAAAAAGTGCATCCTTCGTGTGATAGATATCGAGCGCCTTTTCACAAAGCGCCTCGCAGAAATCGTCCTTGTCGAGCGCTAAAAGCTCCTCTTCGGTGTATTGGAAGTTCTTCGCATCCGTCAGAAGTCCCATATAATGGTTGCGGAATTCGTCGAATTTCCAATGCTCCTTTTCGTCAACGCCGAAGCAGAATTCGCAGGTGCTCTTCACGGAGGAGAGGATCATATTCTCGATCGTTTCCTTGATGTTGTCGCTGCAAAGCACGTCGCTTCTTTGCTTGTAAATGACGCTTCTTTGCTGATTCATCACGTCGTCGTAGGTCAAAACGTTCTTTCTGCGGGAGAAGTTCATCGATTCGATCTTTCTCTGAGCTCTTTCTATCGAGCCCGAAAGAATGCGCGCATCGATCGGCGTATCGTCGCCAAGACCGAGCTTTGCGGTGATGCCCATCAGTCGGTCAGAGCCGAAGAGGCGCATCAGATCGTCCTCCAGTGAGAGATAGAAGCGGGAGCGACCCTCGTCGCCCTGTCGTCCGCTTCGGCCGCGAAGCTGGTTGTCGATACGGCGGCTCTCGTGGCGCTCCGTGCCGAGGATGTAAAGACCGCCTGCGGCCTTCACCTTCTCTGCCTCGGGGCGGATCTGCTCCTTATACTTTGCGTAGAGCTCGTGGAAGAGTGCTCTTGCCTCCAGCACGGTCTCGTCGCTCGATTGCGCGGTGCCAACGGCCTCTGCAATCACGCTGTCCTCATAGCCGCGCTTGCGCAGGTCGGCCTTAGCCATATATTCGGGGTTTCCTCCGAGCATAATATCCGTTCCGCGTCCCGCCATGTTCGTGGATATAGTAACAGCGCCGAA
>JAZTWU010000125.1:0-8429 GCA_045636085.1 Eubacteriales bacterium | reverse complement strand
GGAGATCGAGGTATTCATCAAGGAGCTTGACGTTGAGAAGAGAAGAATCTCTCTTGGCTACAAGACCCAGGAGAACGACACCTGGTTCCAGTTCACCCAGAAGTTCGCTGTTGGCGACATCGTTCCCGCTAAGATCGTTTCCCTTATGCCCTTCGGTGCATTCGCTGAGGTTTACGAGGATGTTGACGGTCTGATCCACATCTCCAGAATCTCTACCGAGAGAGTTAATTCTCCCGCAGACGTTCTTTCCGTTGGCCAGATCGTGAACGTTAAGATCACCGAGATCGACGACGAGAACAGAAAGCTTGCGCTTTCCATCCGCGCTATCGAGGAGGCTGAGAAGAAGGCCGCTGAGGCTGAGGCAAGAGCCGCTGAGAAGGCTGCAAGAGATGCAGAAAGAGCTGAAGAGGAAAAGAGAATCGCCGAGGAGAGAGCTGATATGGCTCCCTACATCGTTGGTTCCATCTAATAATCCACGGATTTAAAGAAGAGCGAGGCTACCGCAAAATGGCGGCTTCGCTCTTTCCTATTTAATATAGAACAAAAGCGGTGCAGAAGAATATCCTCTGCACCGTTTTTATTATAGCTTCTTTACCAAGACGACCTATGTGATTAAAGCTTATTTTTTTGTTAAGACAATCTGTGCGGTTATAGCTTATTCCTCACCGAGGCAATTGGTGTGGTTATAGGTTTTGAAAAGCTCGCGCCAAACGTCCGTATGCGCCTCGCAATCAAGGAAATGGCCGAAGAGATCGGTCTCCGTTTCGGTGGAGGTAGCCGTGCAGGCCTTTCCGATTGCGTTGATATAGAGCTCCTTGCGTTCCTCACAGAATGCGCGCCAGCCATTGATCCATTCACCGCTTGCGAGCTCGGCATTTCTCTTCTCGAAGCCTGCCATAATTTCCTTAGCATCCTCGCCCTCGGCAAGAGAAATGCCACAATCGAGCGAGCGCATCGGCGTGAATTCAATCTCGTGGCTCTTCGTATCATAACGAACGCCGAGAGAGGTGAACCAGCCCTCTTCCTTGCTCTTGGGGTTTACGAAATGGAAGTTGCCCTGACCGTAGAGGATATGGCAACCCTCGTATTGCTCATAGCATCCGATGCAATGGCTATGCTGGGTGAGAACAACGTCCGCACCGCTTCTTGCCATTGCGCGGCAAACCTTCATAAGACGAGGTGATGGATAGCGGCAATATTCCTTACCGCCATGATACAAAGCGATTACGCGATCTGCCTTCTGCTTTGCGCGATAGATGTCCTCCATCGTATCGTAAATATCAAAGGGACGGGCGCCCATACGGTTATCAAGTGCATAGGAATACTCGTGCTCACAAACGGTGATGAATGCGATTTTCTCGCCGTCACGCTCAAGAATATAATCCTTTCTCGAATCCTCGTAATTCTTTCCCCAGCCCGTATAAGCCAGGCCGACGCTTTCAAGCGCGGCGATCGTATCCTTAATGCCGGGAACGCCAAAATCGAAGGTATGGTTATTGGAAAGGCCGCAAAGATCAACGCCAACCGCTTTCAGAACCTCAGCCGTTTGCACGGGAGCGGCAAGATTGGGGCCGAACTTGCGAATCGGAGTATCCTTATCCGTCAGAGCGCACTCAAGGTTCACGAAGCAAAAATCCTTATCCATCATATAAGGAAGCACATTCGTGAAAAGCTTCTCCGTATCCTTCGCGCCAAAGGCCTCTCTCGTTGCATAAACGGGAGCAATATCACCCAAAAGCAAAGTTTTCATATTATTTCTCCTTTATGTACGATTTTAATATTGACATTTTTTGCTTTTATGATATTATTATAGTATATTCTAGCTGTTTTTGCAATAAATTATTTTGTTTTCTTCAATTGTTTTTTGCACAATATTAAGAGGTTTTGCTTATGAGAGCATATATCGTTAACAATCTTTCTCACTATTGCAACGTGACGAGAAAAAAATCCACGCGGATAGAGCCAAACGTGATCAAATACTATGACTTCACCTTCGTCGTTAAGGGGAGGCTCCGCTATGCGATCAACGGAAAGATTTACGAAATGCACGAAAACGATGCAATTTTCGTCCCGCCGGGAAACACCGTGGAGAGATTTGAGATCAACGAGGCCGTGCACTATGTGAGCTATAATTTCACCGCCTTTGATGGCGCAAGGCTTCCGGAGGAACCTTTTCTAAAGGGAATCATTTCCGAGCAGATCCTCGCCGTTGTTTCTTGCTTTTCCGCAAGCCATATCGCGGAAACCTACAGCACGAGAGAAAAGGTGATCTGTCTTCTCAACTATATATTACACGAACTCAACGACATTTTGGAATTCAAAAGCTCCAATCAGCATATCATCAACATTATACGGCATATCGACGACCATATCACCGAGCCGATCACGCTCTCCTCCGTCAGCGCGGCGATCGGACTTACGAAGGAATACACCGCACATATTTTCAAAAAGGAAACGCATACGACCGTGACAGACTATATCAACCGCAGAAAAATGATTCTTGCCAAGGATATGATCGAGCGAACGAGTTATCGGCTGAAGGAGATCGCAGAGCGCTTTGGATTTGAGGGATACAGCTATTTTTCCCGCGTTTTCAAGGCGCATTTCGGCACGAGCCCCGCAAAGATCAAAAGACCGAAGCTCGAGGAAGAAAAGGTATAAATTCAGGGCGAGATCTCCGCTTTTTGGAGGCCTCGCCCTTTTTCATTAAAACAAATTAATCCAATTCTTTTTTTCCGGTATAGAGCTCATAATATCGACCCTTCATAGCAAGAAGCTCCTCGTGCGTTCCGCGCTCTATGATCTCGCCCTTTTCCAGCACCATAATGGCGTTTGCATTTCTGACGGTGGAAAGACGGTGCGCAATCACGAAGGTCGTGCGGTTTTTCATCAGGCGATCCATACCGTGCTCGATATGACGCTCGGTTCTCGTATCAACGGAGGAGGTTGCCTCATCCAGAACGAGGATCGGCGCCTTGGAAAGCGATGCGCGCGCGATATTCAGAAGCTGTCGCTGACCTTGAGAAAGATTTGCTCCGTCGCCCTCAAGAACCGTATCATAGCCGTTTTCAAGACGCATAATGAAGCTGTGTGCGCTTGCAGTTTTTGCCGCGAGCTCAACCTCCTCGTCTGTCGCATCCAAGCGGCCGTAGCGGATATTTTCGCGCACGGTGCCTGTGAAGAGGTGCGTATCCTGCAAAACCATCGCGATGTTCTTGCGCAGATACTCACGGTTGTAGGCGCGAAGGGGCTTTCCGTCGATCGTGATGCTTCCCTCCTCTATATCATAGAAGCGGTTAAGAAGATTTGTGATCGTTGTTTTTCCTGCACCCGTGGAGCCGACAAAGGCAATCTTTTGACCCGGCTTTGCATAGAGGGATATATTTTTGAGGACGGTTTTTTCGGGAATATAGCCGAAGGTGACATCCTTCATCACCACATAGCCTTCGATTCCCTCGGAAATTGCATCCTCGGCATCCGCCTCCTCGGGATTTTCGTCCATCACCTTGAAGACACGCTCTGCATCCGCAAGAGCCGCAAAGAAGGTGGAAACCTGCATAGAAAGTTGGTTGATCGGCATCGAGAACTGCTTGGAATAATTGGCAAAAGCGGTAAGCTCACCGGGGGTAAAGCCTGAGAGAACGATCAGAATACCGCCGATGCCGAGGGTGATGGCATAGCAGATCAGGCTGAGATTATGCATAATCGGGCCTGTTACGCCGCCCCAGAACTGCGCCTTCTGCTGCTTATCGCGCAGATCCTCATTCAAAAGGCCAAGCTCCTCCACGCAGGACTGCTCGCGGTTGAAGACCTTGATTACCTTCTGGCCGCTGATGGTTTCCTCAATATAGCCGTTCACGGCACCGAGCGCCGCCTGCTGTGCTCCGTAATACTTCGCGGAGTTTTTACCGATCACACCCGCAGAAAAGATCAGAAGCGGGATGAAGATGACGGTGACGAGCGTGAGCCAGCCATTGGTCGTTAGCATAAAAATGAAGGTACCAAGAAGCGTGATCACACCGCTGACGATCGAGGTCAGCGAGTTGTTAAGCATTACGTCGATATTATCGACATCGTTTGCGAATCGGCTCATAATCTCGCCCGTGGGGTGCGAATCGAAATATCGCACGGGCAGACCTTGGAGCTTATTAAAGAGATCGTCTCGGATATTTTTGATTGAATTCTGCGAAACCGAGAGCATCAGGCGCGCCTGAATATAGCTACCGAAAGCAGAAATGAGATACACCGTTCCGAGAATGATCAGGGCGGCAAAAACATAGACCGTTACAGCGGAGACAGTTGAATTCATCAGGGATGAAATCAGCTTCGTATCCACGAGGGCGCTGATCACCTTATCAGCAAGCGCCGCCGTGGCGCTCGGCTGAAGGTTGGCCGCAGGGTTGATTGCAAGAGTGATGCGGTTGATGATCGGAACGATCAGATAACCGCCGCAAAGAGATGCAAGCGTCGTCAAAAACATACAGGCGAAAACGAGGATCAGGCGAGCCTTATATTTACCGACATAGGAAAGAAGTCTGGAAACGGTCTTTTTGATATCCTTGGGCTTGCCCTTGGCACGGGGGCCGGGGCCTCTGCCCATTCCACCGCGAAGCGACTGCCCGTGAGAGATGCTGTTATATTGCGCTCTCAGCTTTTCAAGATTTCTTGCCATATTACTGCACCTCCTTTACTTCTGCTTTACTTTCGGAATTCTTTTCCATCTGGGAATAATAAATTTCGCCGTATTCCGCATTGCTTTCAAGAAGCTTTTCGTGCGTTCCGATACCCGTGATTTTTCCATCGTTCATAACGATAATTTCATCCGCATCCTTCACGGAGCTGATGCGCTGGGCAATAATGATCTTCGTGCAATCCGGCAGATCGTTTGCAAGTGCGGAGCGGATCTGCGCCTCGGTGGCCGTATCCACGGCACTGGTCGAATCGTCCAAAATCAAAATCTTGGGCTTTTTGATCAGGGCACGCGCGATACAAAGTCTCTGCTTCTGTCCGCCCGAGAGGTTCATACCGCCCTTTTCCAGCATTGTATCATAGCCATCCGCAAATGCATTCACGAACTTATCTGCCGCAGAATGCTCGGCGGCAATGCGGAGCTGAGCATCGGCTGCCTCCTCATCGCCCCAGCGCAGATTTTCCGCGATAGAGCCCGAGAAAAGAAGGTTTTTCTGCAAAACGATGCCAATTCCCTCTCGCAGACTGTAAAGCGAATAGTCCTTGACATTAACACCGTCGATCAGCACCTCGCCTGCATCCGCATCGTAAAGACGCGGTATCATAGAGATCAGGGTTGTTTTTCCACATCCCGTAGAGCCGATGATACCGACCGTTGCCCCTGCCCTGATCGTGAGGTTGATATTTTCGAGAACGGCCTCCTCGCTATTCTTATAATAGCGATAGGATACATTCTTGAATTCGATGGTTCCTTCTTCGATCTTTCTATCGGAATCCACGCCTTCGGCATCGAAAATATCGATCTTCTCATCGAGAACCTCGCAGATACGCTTGCCCGAAGCCAGCGCACGGGAGGTATGCATCAGAAGGAAGGTGACCATCATAAGCGAGGAAAGAATCTGCGTTGCATAGGTGATAAATGCGCTGAGGTCGCCGACCTGCATACCGCCAACGAGCGCGTGCTCGCTGAGAACGATACCGTGACCAAACCAGATGATAGCGATCACGGCGCCGTACATAAAGAGGTTCATCACGGGGCCCATATAGATCATCACGCGCACGGCGCGCATTCCTGCATTCTTGAGTTCACCATTATCGTATGCGAACTTTTTGTTTTCATAGTCCTCACGAACGAAGGATTTTACGACTCTGACATTGGTGACATTCTCGCGCACGGTGGAATTCAGCTTATCGATCTTCTTCTGCATTGCATCGAAGCGCGGAAAGCTCACCTTGATCAGAAGACCGATCACGACAAGCATCAAAGGAATCACAACGGCGAGAATCACCGAAAGCGATGGCTTCAGCGTGATCGCCATAATCACGCCGCCGATCAGCATACCGGGCGAGCGAAGCGCCATTCTCAAAAGCATATTGACGAAGTTTTGCAGCTGCGTTACGTCATTCGTCATTCTCGTGACAAGCGAGCTTGCGGAAAACTTATCGATATTGGCAAAGGAATAATTCTGAATCTTTGCATATACATCACGGCGCAGGTCAGCCGCGAAATTGACGGAGGCCTTCGAGCCGAAATATGCCCCCGCAACGCCGCCGGCCATCATCGTAAGCACAATTGCCGTTAAAATCGCGCTGATGCCGATGCTTTTTCCAACGGTTAAGGTTCCGGCCTCTCCTCCGTTGATAATTGCGGCGAGAAGGATCGGCATAAACATTTCGCCGATCACCTCCACGATCATTCCCATAGGACCGAGAATAAAGGAGGAAAGATAGGGCTTTACGTATTTAATCCATCTTTTCATCGTTATTTTTCCTTTCTTTCGTTTTGGCTTTGCTTACGGATATTTTCCTGCATTTTTTCAAGAAATGCGATATAGGTCAGAAGCTCACTCTCCGAAAATCCGGAGAGCATCGCGGCATCCGCCTCAGAAAAAAGACGGCGCGTTTTCTTCACGACCTCTCTGCCCTTTTCTGTGATACACAACTCATTGTATCGGTTATCCTGACCGAGCGTTCGCTCCACATAGCCGTCACGCTCAATCTTTTTCAGCGCAATCGTTACTGCCGCGGGCGTGATACGCAAATGCTCCGCAAGCTCCTTTTGCGAGGGCAAGCGCCCGTGCCTTGCAAGATGCATCAGGATTCTGTGCTGTGTTCTATGCAGTCCGATCTCCTTAGCGCGGCTCTCGATCATCGTGCGGTGCATATGCTCCGTTCGTATCATCGTTTCTGCGGCGCGCATTATCAGTTCGCTTTCTGCCATATAGCTCACCTCCGAGCCTATATTAATTAACCACTTAATTATTTTACTTTCTTTTTCCCCAATTGTCAATATCTATATTCATTTTTACAGATTATACATATAATACACGCGCATTGCGGGCAAAAATGACAAGGAAGGATTGACAAGCACGCATGCTTTGGCTATACTATACTTAATAACAGAAATTTCCGAGGAGAAAAAATGCTGAATACAACGCTTTGCTATATAGAAAAAGACGAAAAATATCTGATGCTCCACCGCGTGAAAAAGAAAAACGATATGAATCACGATAAATGGATCGGCATCGGCGGCAAGCTTGAGGGTGGCGAATCCCCCTTCGACTGCGCGCGCAGAGAAATCCGCGAGGAAACGGGGCTTTGCGCCTTGGATCTTTCTTACAGAGGCATAGTCACCTTCATTTCGGATGAATTCGGCACGGAATATATGCATCTTTTTCATACGGCGGATTTTGAAGGCGAGATCCGAGAGGATTGCGAGGAAGGCAATCTTGAATGGATCGAAAAGGAGCGCCTGCTCTCCTTGCCGATCTGGGAGGGCGATAAGATATTCCTTTCACTTCTCGACAAGGCCGTTCCCTTCTTCTCCCTGAAGCTTTGCTACGAGGGGGAAAGACTGATTTCGCACACGCTGGAGTTTTCGAAAAATGTTTGATTACGAGGTTATTTATTCCAAAAGGCGCACAATCTCGCTTTCGATCGGTGGAGACGGGCGTCCGATTCTTCGAGCCCCGATCGGAACGAAGAAAAAGCGGCTGGAGGAAATTCTGAAAAAGCACGCAGATTGGATCGAAAGCCACAGAGAAAGAGCGATTCAAAGAGCAGAGGCGGACGAAAGCCTCACGGCGGAAAGGATCGCCGCGCTCAAAAAGGCCGCGCAGGAGCGCCTCATTCCCCTCACCGCGCATTACGCGCGCATCCTTGGCATTTCCTACGGAAGAATCACGATCACCTCGGCAAAAACGCGCTTCGGCTCCTGCTCATCACGCGGAAACATTTCCTATTCCTATCGGCTGATGCGCTTCCCTGCCGCGGCGCAGGAATACGTTGTCGTTCACGAGCTATGCCACCGCTTGCATATGAACCATTCCGCCGCATTTTATAAGGCGATCGAGAGCGTTCTTCCCGATTACAAGACAAGGCGCAAGCTCCTAAAGGCCATTCCCGAATAAATCCCGTGCGGGAGAAAGAAAAAAAGCGGAGGAAACGGTGTGTACTCTTAAGGATGGTTTTAACAAAATATGATTTATCCACGTATAGCGAGAGGACGGAGAATGTAAAATTCTCCGTCCTCTTTTCCTTGCAAGCACTGCATATGTGGACACAAACGCAAAAAATCAGTCTATATTATAGATCAAACCGTGTTCCACTTTCGACGTATATTTTCTTCCTAAAATGTAGTTGATCGTTTCTTCGGCTATTTTATCTGTGGAATATTCAACACTTAATACCCTTACAGGAATATCCTTTAATACAGAAATATTATCAAATCCCGCGATATG
>JAZTWU010000124.1:0-33232 GCA_045636085.1 Eubacteriales bacterium | reverse complement strand
TTCCAGAGGGTCTCCCTCGCGGATGCGCATCGTGCGACGGATTTCTTTAGGGATAACGACGCGACCGAGATCATCGATGCGTCTGACAATTCCTGTGGCTTTCATATATAAAAATCTCCTTGATTTACAGAATTGTACTGTTAGTATCTGCAAAACAAGGAGATATATACTTGAATACTTGGTTTTCTACAGCTTAGGGCCTCTGCAAAAAAACAATTCGCAAAATGCAGAGAGCGCGACATTTCCGGCGCTTTTACACATCCTTACTGAGGACCACACAAAAGCGAAAGCTTTTTCTTTAATTTTAATTGGAGATCTGCAGGTTGGTTGCAATATCGTCCGAGAGCCATTTGGAGCTCGGAACGCCTGCATAGGTGAAGATTACTTCCCCGTCCTCGCGCAGAGAGATATCGAAGCTTTTTCCTGCCTCAAACGTTTGCCCGTTGAAGGTCAGCGTTGGATCTCCGTATCTCCAGGCCCAATCCAATACCGTCACGGTGTATTCTCCGTACGGCAGCATTGCGATGCTGAGCGAGCCATTGCCGAATATAACGAAGGTCGAATCAATCGCGGTGCTGTTTGCGCTCTTTCCTTTAATATTAAATATAAATGCCTGTGCGCCATCCGATGCGGGAACGCCCGTCACGGTGAATCTTCTGGATCGCGGAAGAACCACGGCGAAGATATAGATCGTTTCACCTGCCCACTCTGCGGGAGCCTCATCCGGCGAAACGGTAACGCTTCGCTCCTCCGTATTCTCCGAAAGCCACTTTTCGGGAACCTCGATCTCCTCGCCGCCTCCCACGGTGTAATACCATCTTCTCAGATAGTATCCCGGCAAAAGCGAAAGCTTTGCGGATTCAGGGGCTTGACCGACGACGGTATCGCCCGTGTTTTTATCCAGCATTGCGCCTGCGCTACCATCGATCTGATAGCGATAGAAGACATCCTGCGCTTTATAATAGGCGATGATCGTCATATCGTCATCGAGGATATCGTATTCTGTATTTCCCTTCGTTACAAGACTGTATCCTTCAATTGGAACAGCAACGGAGGAAATCGAAACCTTTTGCTCGAAAAGTGCCGTTCCCTTCGTTTCTTGTGCGAGGGGCGTCGTCGTTCTCTCTTTATAATGAAACACGGTGTAGGTATACTCCTCGCGCTCATAATGCAAGCGAATAACCGTTCCCTCGGAGAAGCCGCTATCACTCGCCTCGGGCTTTTTAAGCTCGATATTGGTATATTCAGCCGCGCTCTCCACGAGCTCGAAGCCCTTACGCGTCTGCGGAACGGCAGTCAGCTTATCGCCGATATTACCAACGCGCGGTTGCGTGCTCGTTTCGGCGATATATTCACCCGTGAGATCCTCATAATAATGGACGATCTGATACGGGGCGGTGAGGCCGAGATTTTTCCAATCGAAGGAAACGTTGCCATTCATTCCCGTAACAATCGTGAGATCCTGCTCATAAAAATCGGGAGACATTTCTTTCACGACGTTCCAAAGCGCCGTTTTATCCGTCTCGGGAATTGATTCCACCTTCAATTGCTTCGCGGCGGCCTTGGCAATAGCCGCCTTCGTGATACCGTCACGGAAGGAAACGCCAACCGATGCGGCCGTGGATGCGAGCGCCTCGCCCGAGATGGTATGCTCAATGACCTCTACAAGCTCGGTTCCTTCAAGGATTCTGACGAAATTCGCATCATCGCTCGTGAAGGTATGCGTGACCGTATAGGTTACATTCTGCGGACGGGTATATACGAAATAATAGACGTTTTCCGCTGCATCCGCGCTGATTACCATCGAGTGCGAATACATCTCGGGGAAATAGCCCGTTCTGTAATCATCATAAAGCTTATCGCCCGTCTCTGCAACGAAGGTCTTCGTGACGCCGACGAGAGCCTTCTGATCAACAATGGGAGGCGCAATATCCGTCGGCGTGGTGGAGCCATTGAGATACGTAACGTATCGGATCTCATAAAACTCCAGCTGCTCGGAGGTCCAATCCGCATAGATATCCATATTCGATTTCACGAGCATCGTATTGAAATCGAAGCGCTTTACCTCGCCGTTTTCCTTATAATACCAGCCGATAAAGATCATATTGGGATTCCACTGCGTGTAATCCGGCTCCTCAATCGGCGAGCCAAAGAGAACGGTATGCGTTTCCTTGAGCCCTGTATTCAGATTCATCTGATCATTCGCAAATATGCGCACCGTATAAGAAAGCGTTTCCCATTTTGCATAAAGCTGGATATTCTTTGCGGGCATATTGATATCATGGCTCCATGCGATCTGGCAGGTCTCATCAACAAACCAACCTGCAAATACGGCCTCTCCCGCCTCAAAATCGGAGGGGTATGCCGGCGTGTGCTCCGCCTCGTCGTGATCGCCGACGGGCGTACCGTATGGCACACGGGTGGTAACGGTATGTCCGTGCTGATCGTTGAAGGAAAGCTCGTATATGATACGCGAATAATAGAAGAACATATCGTAGGCTTCCTTATAGCGCGAGGTATCATACGAATTGATTATCTGCGACTGCCGTCCGCCTGCGCGGAAGCCGACGAGACCCGGCTGGGTCTGGGCATCCACGGTGGAGTCATCGCAGGTTTCATATTGGTCTGCAAGATAATAGGTGGTGCCGTTATAAACCCTCGTCGTCAGGCCCGTGAGATCCATCTCGGGAAGCACGGGAAGATAGATGTTATAGCGATAAAGCTCGGGAACGCTCCAGTTGATATTGGCGCCATTTTCCCAGAAGCAGGCATAAGAAACCGTATCCTCCGCGATCGTTTCCAAATCCCAGAGAAGGTTTGCATCCAGCTGGGTATATTTTCCCTTGATGGTCTGGTTACCGTTGTTAACGGTGGTATCCTGCGTGTATCTGACGCGGCTTTCGCCGTTCCAGGCGCTGACGGAGGCCTGCTTTCCCGACCAGTTTCCGTGCGTATTCGCATAGCTTCTCGTTGCGGTATTAAAGATATCGCAGGGCCAAAGACCGCTGATGTCCGCGCCATAGCTTGCCGTGAAGGATATGTAATGATATTTTGCGCTTCCGTCAACGTCGTCGTCGTAGGACTTCGTATAAAGCCCATTATTCAAGCGCTGTTGTCCCGTCGCATTCAGCGTGGGAAGCGCGGTCACCTGTCCCGTCTGCCCCGTATAGCTTCCACTCGCATACTGGCGCATTGCGGCAACCTCATCCTTGATCGCATCGCCCGAGGCATAGCTACCGAAATAATAGGTCGATCCGCCGATAATATGATAGGTGCTGCTGCTTGCGGAGGTTTTTTCAATCGCGTAATAGAACTTCAGCGTATAGGTTTTTCTCGAATAATAGATATTGATCGTGGTCGTTCCGTCGCCCTTCAGGGTTTTCGAATATTCCTCGGTCAGATCGCTTCGATAGATGAGATAAGGATAGGTATCCTTTACGTCGTTTACCTGATCCAGCGAAAAGCCGTTTTCCGTAGTGATATAATTCTTTATATTGTCAGAGCCCGCAACCGTCTTTTCACCCGTAACGGAAAGGATCTTATGGGTGTACCAAACGTCGTAGCTATCCTTCTTATCGGCATTTTCCAGCCAATATACCAGCGTATAAGGCGCCTTGGAAAGCTCCCAATTTGCTCTATATACAAGGTTATACCGCACGGAGATCAGCGTGCCTTGAGGGACGGGGGTATCATACGGATGCGAGGAAACCGTCTCCTTATCATAGTTTTTTACCGAAACAAGCGACCATTCATCGAAGGTATAGCCCGGGCGCGTAGGCGCGGGGAGCATTACCTCGGTATCAAAGCGGACGTAATGGGGCGTTGCACCGTTTACGTCATTTTCCCCTGCGGGATCAAAATCCAACGTATAATACAGTCGGTTATAATAAATATCGATAGCATAGGTTCCGTCCTCGGAAATCGACTCATCCTCCGCATAGGGATCGGCCTTGAATCCGTCTCTGCTCACGGCAAGTCCGGAGCCGACGGCGGCGTTTGCCGTGCCCGTCTTCATCGCGGTTTCAACGAGAACGTATTCATCACTATAAAGCTTCTGCTCATAGTATTTAACAATAAAGCTGACCGTTTGCGGGATATAGTAAACCGTTACCTCGGTTCTGCCCGATGCATTCACAAACTCAATGCTGTTTGCGGGAACGTAGATTTCCTCGTTCCCCTCTTCTCCGTACACCAGCGTTTCTCCCGAGGAGGTTCCCGCCGTGACGAAGTGCGCATCGGCAAGCTTAACGTAAGGAAGATAACCCACCTCGTACGGACTTGCCACCGTTCCCGAATAAAAACCGCCCTCGGGGAGCGTGACCGTGAAGGCATTCGCCACGCGCGTTTTATCAACCGGTGTGGAGGGTGCGGCATTCTTATGGCGGAAAATATAGTTGATCGCGATCTGGAATGCACTTTCATCCGTGGAAGCAATCGGAGCAACCGATGTTTCCGAAAGAAGCATACCGCGAAGCTCCGCTTGCTCGGATGCGGCCGTCAGAACGTCGGATTCCACCTCTCGATTCGTGACCTTTACGGTATCGCTCAAATACTGCAGATCACCCGAGGTGACCATACAACGCAAAACGGCATAGCCGTCATCGAGAATCGCATTCTCGATCAAGGCCTCGGTCAATACGGCATAGGATGCAACGAAGCCTGAAATATTCGCCCAGCGGCCGCTTTCAAGCTCGATCTGCCAGCGGTATTTCGCGCTATCCTCGAGCGACTCGGGCAGGTTTGCGATCACGCATACCTTCTCGCCCGCCGAAAGATGGATCTTGCCATCCACGGCACTATCGCAGGAAAGCTTCACAACGCCCGTGACATATCCCTCTGCATCCACGCCGCTTTGCGGCTTCTGCTCTTGCTCGGAAACAGATGCGCCTTGCTCGGCGGCTACCGTGAATACGGATGCGGGGCACAGATAAAAAACGGTGATCGCCGCCAAGAGAAATGCAATTATTCTGTTTTTCATATAGCGGAGACCTCCTTATCCTTGATTTGCGCTTATTAACCTTCCGTCCTCTGCTACTTGAACTGCGGTCCAGCTCTCCTCGACCGCCTCTTTAGGATTGGCCTGCATACCCGAGGAGATCACCTGAATGCGGAGGTAAAAGCCCTCCTGCTCCCCGATCTGCGCGGCCGACTTGATCAACGTGACCGAGCGCGCGGCTACGATCTTTTCTGTATGATAATAAAATCCATCCTCTGCCAAAAACCATCCGCTCTCGATCTCGAGGTTATAATCCTCTCCGAGCTTCGGAGAAGCGGAAAGCACGCGATTTTCATCGCTCACGGAAACCCAGGTTGCGATCACGATGGCGCGCATATACATATCCACCGTTCCCGCATTGATAATGTCGTTTCCGCTCCAAGAGGATATGTGCACGTGTCCCGGCGGGAAATGGTTTTGTATGGTTCGCGTTCGCATAACGACGTAGGCCACCGTTGCTCCGACCGTCGCCATAAGAAGCGTGGCGGTCAGGACGAAAAGCAGAATCGCTTTTTGGCCCGTCCATTTAAAAAAACGAAACGTCTTTTTCATTTTATCTTCCCTTATTTATTGAATCGAGGGTACTCCCTCTCAAGCACTCTTTCCTATCTGCCGCTATGAAGAATCACGACGGCCAGCCGACGGCATCCATCGGCACGCTTGCATTTCCGTTTGCCTGCGTTGCCTCACAGATCACAGCCAGGCGGATCTCGCTTCCCGCAAACTGATTTCCCATATTCGGAGAAAAGGAGATCAGATCGAAGAGCGCCTCCGTGACAGCGCCTGCGGCAAGCGGCGCATTATAGTAATAATACCCATTCCGATAGATCCAAGGTCCTTCCGCGACCTCGGCGGTGGCTTCATCGTCCAGATCAAAATTGCAGGTGATGAAGTCCTCCCATCCTGCGGGTATTTCATTTTCTGCTTTATTCGTTGTTTTCTCGATTTTGATGCGCAGGAAAACGGGAAGATCCCCCGTATTCTGCACCTTGACCACGCGCTCCACGCTTGTGGCAGGCATAATTTTCACGGGCTCGGTGAGGGCGGATTCTCTGCTCACGCCGCTTTGCACCTCGACAATTTCAATATCAAGACCGCCCGCGGTGATCCTGTTTTGCTCGCTTTCAACGCTTTGCGTGAAATATGCAAAGGTCTGGGCCGAAAAGATGCCAAAGGTCACAATGGCGAAAAGCACCATAGACCAAACCGATTTTCTAAAGCTTTTAAATCGCTTTTCTTCTTTTTCAACGAATACAGACTCTGCATTCTGTTCCATATTTTCGGCCCTCCCTTCTTTTTTGTTTTCCTTGCCGCCCTGCGGCGTTTTTTTCATCCCCGCGAAGTGATTACGACAAACGCTTCTCCCAACTGAATCGCCGCCGTGCTCTGCTCCTCGGAAATCATTTTTCTTTTTTCGGGGAAAGCGCAAAGGTCGCGCCTTCCCCTCTTTTTATAGGTCTTAACGGTTAAAAATTCAATATGTAGCTTAGTTCAGCGCAGTTGCACCTGTATAACCTGCCCACTCAGTTGCAAATGCGGTTGCAAGAGCGGATGCGGCATCATTATCAAAGCCAACGCCAACCGTCTGCGTTGCATACGCATCGATAACGAGCTGTGCCGTGGCAAAGGTTGCCATCTCGGCATTATTCCAAGCGGTAGGAATCACGATGCTCTCAAAGATATCTGCGGTAGCCGCGCTTGCGAGCTTCGCCGTTTTGAGGACGTAGACCTTATATCCATCCGTCGTTGCCTCGTACTTCACCGCGGTGTCGGTATCCAAAATGTCCTTGAAGAACGCATCAATATCCGCGGCCAAGAGATTTGCCTTAACCTTGGAGATATTGATGATAGCGCCGACATAGGCCTCCTCGGTGCCGGTATTCTTGATCGCGGCATCTACCGTGATCTCCTGACCGGGATATACCTTCTGGCTTTCAAACTCAATTTCGCCATCAGCGGTATCCTCACCTGCATAAAGAAGGTCGATGTAGACGCTTCCTGCGGTGAACTCGTGCGTTGCCTTATCGGTATCCGTGAAATAGGCTACCGTTGCGCCTGCGATCGAAAGAACGATCAGACAAGCCGCAAGGGCGATGCTAAAAATTTTCTTTTTCATTTTTTTATCCTCCGTATCATCAGATACAATTTAATGACCCAAGATGCTGAGCCCCTCAGCCTGCGCCCAAGCGGCTACGGCAGTTGCCATTCCTTCTCTCTGCACGGCATACATCGTGAAGTAAAGAGCGGGGAAATTTGCCTCACTCAGGTCATCGTAATGCTCCTTGGTTGGCTCCGTTTTTGCCTCTACTTGGTTATTCAGCAGAATGCCGAAAACCTGATTTGCATCCGTATCCGCCACCTCGCGGTAGTAAACGCCGTCCTTTCCGTCAAGCGCCGTCCATCCCTCTGCGATGGCATATGTAAGGAAGGTATCGAAATTATCCGACTTTTCGATTTTTGCGAAAAGCCAGCACGCCTCGCTTTCGGCATAAACGGTCACCGTCGGGTTCTCCTCCAGAATTGCGCCCGGGAGCATTCTCTTATTCGTGGAGGTGGACTCCGCGAAGCTGATCTTGATATTGCCCGCCGTAAACGTGTTCGTCTTGGTTTCCGTCACATCAACGAGCCAAGCAAAGGTCGTTCCAACAACGCTTGCGCAAAGCAAAACCGTGACAAGCGCCGTTAAAATGATTTTTTTCACTTCTTTTTCCTCGATTCAGATTACCGGAAGTTCGCTCCGATCCAAGCGGCCTTTGCATCGGCAAAGGTTTCTGCCTGCACGGCATATCCGGTAACCTCGATGGCCGTTTCACTCGTAACATCCGTAAGATCTGCCGTCGTGCTCAGGGTGAAGCTCGTGAATACAACGCATTCGGTTCCTGCAGAAACGATTGCATTATCACCTGCCTTGTAGTAGTACACATCGGCAACATCTTCAAGCGCAGTCCAATTTGCACCCATCGCAAAGGTTGCATCCGTACCAAGGTCATTCTTCAGCTTGAAGAATACATAGCAATCCTCGCTACCTGCCTCAACGGTGATCTTGGTCTCGTTCGTATAGGTGCGACCGGGAACGAGGTGATACTCACCATCCGCAGGCGGGGTCGCCTCGGTCAGGGTGATCGCAACCGTACCTACCGTGAAGGTATTCTTGGCGCTTTCCTGATCCTGCAGGTAAGCAACCGTGCCCGCAACCGTGCCGACAACCAGAAGGATGGCGCAGAGCACCATAACAAGGGGTTTCACAATTTTGGTTTTCATCTTTTTTTCTCCTTATTTAGATTTTCGTTGGGATTTTTTGATTATTTATGAGAAGCCTTGCGGCGTTTCTCCAAGAAAAAATTATTTTGGGGCTTTCTTTTCCCCTTCGCTCTCCCCTTCGGATTCCTTCTTATCGAGCTTTTCAAAAAGCCCGCCAAGGAAGGTATTTCCTATCAGGAAGATGCAGAATGCAAGCGCAATATAGCGACCCGGCGGATTTTGCACGAAATTGGCAACGTATCCGAGAAGCGGAATACTGAAAACCGCCTTACCGATCACATTGGAGGATGCGAGGTTGCCAACGCCGGGCTTTCCATCCAGCGTGTAACCCGAGGGATCGGAGGCGCTTTCATTATTGACGCCATAGGTCGTATACATCACGATGGGATAGCCCCTGCTATCCTTGGCCACGACGGGATCTCCGTTTTCATCAAGGATCAGCTCGTCGTTTTGGTTTTTCATATACGCATAGCCGACGACCTCATAGATCTTGTGCGTTACTTTCGTTCCGTTTTTATCGGCGACGAATGTGACGGTTTCTCCCACCTTGAGATCACAGGCCTCCTCGGGAGAAACGAGATCCACATAGACGAGCGAGCCCGTATGGATCTCGGGCTCCATAGAACCCGAAAGCACGATATGCGGCTCAACGCCGAGGATACGAACGCCAACCAGGAGCAAAACGAGAAGAATAAAGAGGCCAAGAAGCACGCTTGACGCAATATCAAGAATTTTTTTGATTCGATTCATCGCACGCCTCTTTTCTTCATTACTATAAAAATAACTATATAAATAACTATATAAATATTGGTACGGATTTAGTATAGCACCATCTTTCGGAAAAATCAACCTTTTTTTGCATTTTTATTTAAAAAAATAAATATTTTTTTCTTACGTGCGCGCGTGCATAAAGAAAAGAAACGCAGGCGTCCTTTTTCCTCATTGAATACGAGAGGCACACCTGCGTTTTTTTGATATTTGATTTTAATCGGTTGGTTTATTTTTTGCGAAAGAAAAAGCTTCTTTTTTTCTCACCCTTCACGGGCTCGCCCGTCAAGACGAGGCCGAAAATATTTGCACCGAGCGTCCGGAGCGATTCAATCGCCTTGGAGAGCGAATCCACATCCGAATTTTCCGATCTTGCCACGAGAACATAGCCATTCACGTTTTTCTTCAGAAGAAGTGCCTCGGAGCTGACGGAGAGCGCCGTGGTATCCAGAATGATATAATCGTAAATCTCCTCGCAATAGCGGATCAATTCGGACATTCTCTCGGAGCTGATCAAGCGCATAGGATTCAGCGAAAATGCGCCTGCATAGAGCACGGAGAGGCCATCCACCGCGGTGGAAACGATATTCGGCTTTGCATCCTTTTCGGAAAGATATTCCGAAAGGCCGCGTCCCTGATAGCCTGCGGGAAGCATCAGCTCCACGTCGGGCTTGCGGATATTCGTATCAATAAGGAGGATTTTTGCATTGCTCATATTCTGCGCAAGCGTGATGGCGAGATTGACGGCAACCGTCGTCTTTCCATCCCCCGAGATCGCGCTCGTCACGGCGATCTTCTTGCACTTGCCCTCAATGGGCAGATAGGTGATATTCGCATAAAGATTACGGTAAGACTCGGCAACGTTGTCGGGCGAATGAGGGTTCAGAATGTTATAAAATTCGTACCCCGCGGCGGCCGCCTTGGCACCCGCGCGCTTTTCGCGAAGCTTCGCAAGAAAATCAAACTTCATTTTCGTCTGCCCCCCTTTTGCTCTCAAGAAACGCCTCGCTCATCATCGCATCCGCGCTGACACGCGGAATCACGCCGAGGATCGGAAGATCAAAGTTGCGCTCAAGGGATCTGCGACCGCGAATGCGGGTATCAAATACAAAAAAGATCCAAAGCGCGCAGAAGGCAAGAAGACCGCCGCCGAAGGCGCCGACAAGAAGGCTCATCTTCGTATTCTGCGTTGTGCTTGCACCGTTGGAACGGGGGTTGTCCACGCATTTGATATGCGAGGGCGCACCGATGTTTTTATAAACGGCGTTTTCCTTCTCGGGTCTTGTGGAAATATCCTCAATAATTGCGGAAATGCGCTCGGCACACTCCTCCGTGCTCGCCGTAACGTAAACGTAGAACATTTCAAGCTCTCCGGACTGCTCCGTGCGGATCATAGATGCCATCTTTTTCAGAGAGGCGAGATTCGCCGTGAACTTGCCGTTTTCATCTACCTCACCCGAAAATCCGTACTTTGCTCTCTCATCGGCGGAAAGCTCCGCAAGTATCGCCTCGTGGTAATCGCGGTTGCTCGAAATGATCTCCATATAAAGCGGCACGCGCTGCTTGGAAACGCCTACGTTTGAGGTCGTTCCATCCGCGGAAATCGACTCAACGAAAAGGCTCGTGGAATAGGAATAAGTGGTCTTTTTGTTAGCATCTGCGTACATATACGCACAAATTCCGCCCAAAATCGCAACGATCACGACGAGCCAAATCTTCGCCGCGAAGAACGCAACGAAGTCCTTCAGCGTGAATTCACCATTGTTTTGTTTCATTATTTTCTCCCATTTTTTTGCGGATAAAAACAGAAAACCGCCTCTAAAGACGCGAGGTTTTGCTAAATAAAATTTAACAAAACCTCTCGCTTTTCTGCTCTTATTCGATTTTAATCAAAATGAAATTTTACTGAGCAAGCGTCGCCTTGATATTCTGCGTTTCCGCATATGCGGCGACCTCTGCCGTCCATTCCTCGTCCTCGCAATAGAGCGCAGAGAACATATTACCCGTATAACGGATATTCATAAGATACTTCTTGCCGGCAATATTGGTGATACGAACAACACCCTTCTTATCGGCGGTAAGGTTATAGTTGGTATCCTTAATACCGTACTGAAGGAGATTGTGAAGATCTGCATCCATATTGATAGCATTGATGATTCGCATAGCGCGGCCGGGATCCGTTCCCTTCAGAACTGCGAATGCGCCGGAGAATGCATCCTCTGCCGTTACAACGGGAGCGGCAAGGACATTGAGGATATATTCCTCGCTCTCCTCCTGCTCTGCCTTCGTTGCATAACTGCCCTTGATCTCCTTAGCATACTCTGCGGCCTCCGCAGGCGTGATGCCAAGCTCTGCTACAAGCTCTTCTCTGAGAGCGGCAACCTCATCTGCGGTATCAATATCGCGAAGCTGTGCCTCGGTCTTATTCAGCCAGATCTCGCAAGCCTGACGGTTGAGCGAAATATAGGTATATCCCTCGGTTCCGTCGATCAGATGGTTATTGGGAATGGAATACAGGCCCTTCGAGCCGTCCGTCTTTCCGATCACGGGAAGCTTGGAGGCCTCGATCAGGGTGGAGGTGATCTTCGCATTCAGAAGACCGAACTCGGCATCCTCCGTGCCCGTCTTGAGAATATACTTCGTCAGCTCCTCGAGCTTTCCTGCATCGTAAAGCTTCTTCATCAGGCTCTCGCTGTTGATCAGAACGATCGCCTTCTCATTTGTGGCAACGGCGGCATCCACCTTGCCCTCATATTCATTCGCAGTAAAATACTCGACGGTAAGCTTCGTATTGTAATCCGCCTCGGTCAGCGCATTGATACGGCGCTTAACCTCCTGCAATGCACCCTTATCCGCATCCTCATAGATGACGTAAAGCTTGAGCTCGATTTTTTCCTCGGGGGCTTCATAATATTTATTTATGTAGTCCTGAAGATGCTCACCGATCTTCGTCTCACCACAGCTCACGAGCATACCGCAAACCATCACGAGGCAAAGAAGCAAACTGATAATTCTTTTCATCACGGAACTCCTTTAAAACAAAATACCTATAATATTTTACAACATTTGACCTTAAAAGTCAAGTTATTTTCTTTGAAAGAACGAGAAAACCGAATTTATGGCACTTTGCACATTTTAGAAGGTGCTTTTTTAGCCATTGTTACCAATCAATTCGCAAGATAATCCTTCAGAGTCTTGGATCTTGAGGGGTGGCGGAGCTTTCTCAGCGCCTTTGCCTCGATCTGGCGGATGCGCTCACGCGTGATTTCAAACTTCTTTCCAACCTCCTCAAGCGTTCTCGGACGGCCGTCCTCAAGACCGAAGCGGAGCTTGATCACCTGCTCTTCTCTGGGCGTGAGCGTGTGAAGAATGTTGCAAAGCTGCTCACGAAGAAGTGAGAAGGATGCACTCTCGGAGGGGGCGGGAGAATCGTTATCCTCCACGAAATCGCCAAGATGGCTATCCTCCTCCTCACCGATGGGCGTTTCAAGAGAAACGGGGTCCTGCGCGATCTTCAGGATCTCGCGCACCTTATCCGTGGTGATGCCGAGGCGCTCTGCGATCTCATCCGTGCTGGGCTCGCGGCCAAGCTCCTGCAGAAGCTGGCGTGCCGTGCGGGATACCTTATGGATGGTTTCCACCATATGTACGGGAATACGGATGGTTCTCGCCTGATCCGCGATCGGTCCCGTGATCGCCTGGCGGATCCACCAGGTTGCATAGGTGGAGAACTTATATCCCTTGCTGTAATCAAACTTCTCAACCGCCTTGATCAAACCGAGATTTCCCTCCTGAATCAGGTCGAGGAAATACATACCCTTTCCGACGTGGCGCTTTGCAATGCTGACAACGAGACGGAGGTTTGCCTCGATCATCTCATCCTTTGCGGCCTTATTTCCGATCGTGATCTGCTCGGCAAGATAGGTCTCGCGCTCCTGCGAAAGAAGCGGAATTTTGCCGATTTCCTTCAGATACATACGAACGGGGTCATCGATCGTCAAGCCCTCCTGGCTGAGCAGCTTCTCCATCTTCTCGGGGGTATCGAGAATTTCAACATCCTGCTCAAGATCCTTGAAGTGCTCGCTCTCCAGATCGTCCGAGGTGGCGCTATCCAGATCCATCTGCACGATATCATAGTCGATATCCTCCAGCGCCTTCATAAAGTTGGAATTGACGAGGCTTCCCTCGCCCTTCGCATCAAATAAATCGTTGATCTTATCTCTTGCCATTTTTTATCTTCCTCTCAATTAATAATCATTATGATTCGCTTGAATTTCTTTTTTGGTCGATCAGGGAGCGGAGCGCATCCATCGTCACCGTTTGCTCCGCGTTTTTCTTTGAAACGGATCGCTTCAGCGATTCGATCGCCTCCAGCAAAACGCCGTCTCCATTCTCCGTCAGCCGCATACGGGAGATCTTCATTTTCGTCACACGGCCGACCTCCTCGGGAGAAAACTCCGCATCAAAATCGATCGGAATATTCTCGCGGTAGCATTGCTTCAGGTAGCCATAGATTCGCCGATTCAGCTCCGTATAAAAATCCTCGGAGGAAAGGAGATTTTCCTCAAAGACCTTTTTCCTGTGGTTTTCAAAAAGAACCAGAAGGCCGAGCACGCTCTCCTCGTTTTTGGCAACGGCAGGCGCTTTCGCAAAATCAAGATTGACCTTATCGCCAAAGCCCGCGGCGGCCTGCATAACCTTTTGTCCTTCTTCCTTTTTTTGGCGCCTTGCGCGCTGAGAAATCTTTTGATTCACATCGTTTTTGATTCCCGCAAAAGGAACATTTAAGTGCTTAGATACCGCTTGAATGTAAACATCTCTTTCCACTTCGGAATAAAAACCTGCTATAAGCTCCACGAGCTCTGCAAGCGCATTGATTTTTTCCTGCGGAAATTCCGTATTATATTTTGATAGAATCCGCTCCATATTATACTCAAATTTTGAGCGAGAATTATCAATCAGGGATTTAAATTTATCCTTGCCGAATTTCTTGATATATTCATCGGGATCTTTGGCATCGGGAATCTTCAAAACGCTGACCTCGAGCCCGACCTCGCCGAGCATTCCCATTGCGCGAAGCGCCGCCTTCTGCCCTGCCTCATCGGCATCGTAGGTGATGATCACGCGCTTTGTGTATCGGCTCATCAGGCGCGCCTGCTCCGAGGTGATTGCCGTGCCGAGCGTTGCCACCGCATTGGTGAATCCTGCGGCGTGAAGCGCGATGACATCCATATAGCCCTCGCAAAGTATGAGGTTTTCCGCGCAGGTATGGCGCGCAAAATTCAAAGCAAAAAGATTGCGAAGCTTTTTGAAAACGGGGGTATCCGAGGAGTTTTTATACTTGGGCTTCGAATCGTCCATCACGCGGCCGCCGAAGGCGATCACATTTCCCGATACATCGATGATCGGAAACATCACGCGATTGCGAAACGCATCGTAATAGCTTCCCCGCTCACTTTTTCCGCAAAGGAAGCCCGCGACGAGCTCATCATAGGTATATCCGAGGGAGCGCATATGCTTTCCGAAGGCATCAAAGCTATCGGGCGCAAAGCCGAGGCCGAAGTGCCGAATCGTTGCAAGCGAGAGGCCTCTTTGCTCCGTGAAATACCGAAGCGCATTCTGCGCCGCCGCATTTGGGGAGAAAAGACAGGCGTGATAATACTTCGCGGCATCGGTATTCATTTTCAGGATTCGGTTTTTATCGATCTTCTGCCCCTGATAGGTATCCTGCGAGGCATCCTTCACAACCGTGATGCCCGCGCGCTTTCCGAGATAAACGACTGCATCGGGATAATCCATATGCTCGATCTGGCGAACAAAGGTGATCGCGTTTCCGCCAACGCCGCATCCGAAGCAATAAAAGCTATTGTCCTGCGCAAAGACGGTGAAGGAGGGAGATTTTTCGCTATGGAACGGACAAAGGCCCTTCAGATTCGAGCCTGCGCGCTTCAAAGAAACGTAGCCGCTGATCAGATCTTCTATATTCGTTCTTTGCAAAATTTCGTCCACGACTTCTCTCGAAATCAAAGCATACCACCTCCATTTTTCTTTTTTCTACCTTAATATAGAAAAAAAATCCGAAAAATACTTTTTTTCTCGGATTTTTTTATTTTTTTCTTAATAATCGTATATTTCCTCGCCGAAAACGCACACGGCGCGCCCTCCCGTTTGCTCACGGAGAGCGGAAAAGAGCGGCTCGGCATTCGGAAGAAGAATGCGACCGCAGATCACAACGCTTTCGCGAAAATCCGTTTCCTCCACGCGCATCTGCATCTGCGAAAGAATCGATTGAATCTTCTGATAATCCGAATAATTCACCGTGATCTCGCATTTTTTATAGGTCGTGTAGGTAATCACGCCTGCCGCAGAGATCGCGCCTGCGGCCGCCTCCGTATAGGCGCGGACAAGACCGCCCGTTCCAAGAAGCGTTCCGCCGAAATAGCGCGTTACAACGACGACGGCATCCGTGCATCCGCGCTTGCGCATAGAATCCAGCACGGGCATACCCGCCGTTCCCTGCGGCTCGTGGTCATCCGAAAAGCGCATAATGCTGTTTTCGCGCAGGATATAGGCATAAACGTGGTGACGCGCATCGGGATATTTCTTTTTTATATTATTAATGAAGGAAAGCGCCTCGCTCTCACTCTTGACGGGCGCACATTCTCCGATAAAAACCGACTTTTTTTCCTCATAGGTATATTCGGCATAATGCTCCAGGGTTGTATAATCTTCCACGGCAATTCCTCATTTTACTATGAATTTTGCAAACATTCCTTTTCCCTTTTCATCCAAGCGGGCAAAAACCTTGGTTCCCTCATCGGTATACTCCGTGCTGAGAACGGAATAATCTCTATAAAGATCGTTTAATTTAGACTGCGCATCGTACGGAAAAAGAAGCGCAAGATCCTCGGTTTGCTTATGCAAAACATCCTCAAGCTTCGAAAGCAAAAGATCGATTCCCATTCCGCGCCTTGCGGAAATGGCAACTGCATCCTCCCGCAGATCTGCACAAAGAAGCCCCTGCACCGTATCGCACTTATTATAAACGATGATGCGCGGCTTATCCCTTGCATCCAGAGAGGCAATGATCTCGTCCGTCACGGCAAGCTGCTCCGAAAGCTCCTTATCGCCAACATCAGCCACAACCATAAGAATATCCGCATAGCGCACCTCATCCAGCGTTGACCGAAAGGCCTCCACGAGATGATGCGGCAGGCGGCGGATGAATCCGACCGTATCCGTGAGAAGCACGCTTTCTCCCGAGGGGAGCTCGAGGCGCCTCGTCGTTGGATCCAAGGTTGCAAAAAGCTTATCCTCGGAAAGAACGCCCGCATCCGTCAAAGCATTCAAAAGCGTGGACTTCCCCGCATTCGTGTATCCCACGATGGCGATCTTCTTAAGGCCACTCTTATCGCGCTGACGGCGCATCACCGAGCGATTGTGCTCCATTTCGGCCAGCTGTGCTTCAAGGGCGCGCACACGCTCCTTCAGATGGCGGCGGTCGCTCTCAAGCTTTGATTCGCCGGGGCCGCGGCTTCCGATACCGCCGCCCTGACGGGAAAGCTCCTTGCCCTTGCCCATAAGGCGGGGCGCCGTATACTTCAGCTGCGCCAGCTCGACCTGCAGCTTTCCTTCGCCGCTCGTTGCGTGAAGCGCAAAAATATCCAGAATGAGCATACTGCGGTCGATCACCTGAATATCGCCGCCCATATCCTCCTCAAGGTTGCGGATCTGCCCTGCCGTTAATTCAAAATCAAAGATAACGAGCGCCACGCCGTTTTGGCGGCAAAGCTCTGCGATCTCCATCACCTTACCGCTTCCGATACAGGTGCGCGCATCGAAGGTGCTTTTCACCTGAATCACCTTGGCAAGGGTCTCTCCGCCCGCCGTTTCCAGCAGGCGCTCCAGCTCGTCAAGACTGCTTTCGCAGGCCGCGACGGCGGCATTATTCTCCGCCATGCCGACAAGGACGGCAACCGTTTTTTCTTCCATAAAAATCTCCATTCAGCCGTCGCAAAGGCGCAACGGCGAAAAAGTTGAAACAAAAAAAGAGCATTGACGCCTTATAGGACGAACAACGCTCTGTTTTTTTGCAATAATTACTTCATCATTGCAAGACGCTTCTTGAACTTATCAACGCGTCCACCGGCATCTACAAACTTTTGCTTACCTGTATAAAAGGGATGGCACTTGGGCCAAATTTCCACATTCAGGTCGCCCTTAACGGAATGCGTCTGAACAGTTGCGCCGCAAGCACATCTGATGGTAGCTTCTTTGTACTCGGGATGTAATCCAGCTTTCATTTTAACACCTCTCGTCGTTTAATTCTTTTCAATTACAACTGATTATATCATATTATTTCTTCTTTTGCAAGAGGTTTTTTAAAAAAAATTATATTTTTTCTTCTATTTTCTTTTTTAACCGATGCATAATCTTTTTTTCGAGGCGCGAAATATAGCTTTGCGAGATTCCAAGCGCATCGGCAACCTCCTTTTGCGTCAGCGCCGCCCTTCCCCCGAGGCCAAAACGCATTTCGACGATCACGCGCTCTCTCGCATTCAGATCCCCGACGGCCGCTCTTAAAATCCGCCGCTCCTCATCCTCCTCCATTCCTCTGGAAACCGAATCCACCTCGCTTCCGAGGACATCCGAAAGAAGAAGCTCGTTTCCGTCCCAATCGACGCTCAGCGGCTCATCGATCGAGATCTCCTTTTTATAGGCCGTGCTTTTTCGGATAAACATCAGGATCTCGTTTTCGATACAGCGGGAGGCATAGGTGGCGATCTTGATATTTTTCTCCTTATCGAAGGTATACACGGCCTTGACGAGACCGACCGTGCCGATCGAGATCAGTTCCTCCAGCGTTGCCCCCGTATTCTCAAAGCGCTTCGCAACAAAAACCACGAGACGAAGATTATGCTCGATCAGGGCGCGGCGCGCCTCTTCCGTGGCATCCGCAAGCAGAGCCTCCTCCTCTACGGGAGAGAGCGGAGGCGGCAAGGTATCCGCTCCGTTGATGTAGTAGATTTCGTTTCCCTTAAAAAACGACTGTCTTCTTCTCGCAAGCCAAAGGGTGATGCGACGAATCAGCCGACTGAGCTTATGATCCATTTTCCGTTACGGCAGAGGGGATCAGAACGGAATATCCCTCAAAGCTGCCTTCCTCCTTATCGTATGCTATAATGACCCTGATCTGCTCGCGCCGCCCATCCCGCACTATGTAAAAGCGATCCGGGCGCAGACCGAAGAGAATCCTTTGCACTCCCATCACACGCACGGGAATCAAGCGGAGCCTTTTTCTGTATTCTGCCGAAAGCGCCTCCGCATCCTCCGAAAGAAACGCCTCGGGGAGCAATCGGCGTGCAACACTCGGCTTGATGAGAACCACGGCCGTTCCGTCAAAGGGATCGCGCAAAAAATTGCCGCTATCCACAAGCGCTGTGCCCGTATAGTTTTTTTCACCGACCGAGATTTGCACCGAAAGACTTTTTTCCGAGCGCACGTGCGACAAAAGCCCCATAGAAAACCGAAGAATACCAATGGCGAGAAGGATCAATACCGAAAGATATAAAAGCCCCCGATTTTCAACGCCGCCCTCCGTGCTTATATTTTTGAGACCTCCCTCGAGCACACCGTAGCCCCAATGCACGATGCCGCCGATCAGAAGCTGAAAGAGAAAAAACAAAAGTGCAAGGCGCAGCCGGCGATACGGCGAGGCCTGCCTTGCCACAAGGATCACCATAACGAAAAGCGAGACAAACGCAAGAGAAAAAACCAAAAGGGTTCTTTCGTACAGCAAAACGGCCGCCGTGGCGAAGACCGCGCCGACGGCGGCGGCCAGCGAAAGCCTCACGCGATGCATCGGCATATGAAGAAGCGAGGCGGAAAAATAGAGCGCTAAAAGATCCACCGTGAAATTGATAAGAAAATAAATATCGACATAGAAAACGCGCACGGCCGCCCCTCCCTTCAAGGCTCTTTGAGAGCATTATAGCACGGCGCGGGCGTATTTCTTGTCGTTTTGACGACGGGGATCAACTTTTTCGGAAAATAAAAAAACGGAAGGCGAAAACGCATAGCCCGCAAGGCTCGCATCTCTGCTTTCCGTTTCTTATTATGAATGAGGCTTATGCTTCCTTCAGCGCGCGGATAGCCTCTGCTCTGTCCTTGGCACCGAAAACCGCACTTCCCGCAACCAAGACATTGGCGCCTGCCGCAATCGCATCCTTTGCATTGCCTGCGTGAATACCGCCGTCCACCTGAATATCCACCGAAAGACCCTGTCTTTCGATCTCGGCGCGGAGCGCCTTTACCTTCTGAAGCGTTTCGGGAATCAGCGCCTGACCGCCGTATCCCGGCTCAACCGTCATCACCAGAACCATATCGCAAAGAGGAAGAAGCGGATAAAGCACCTCGATCGGCGTTGCAGGCTTCACGGAGATAGCCGCCTTCTTTCCGAGCGCACGGATCTTTTTGAGGAGGGCGGCGCTATCCTCGCTCGCCTCATAATGGAAAGTAATGATATCCGCACCTGCCTTTGCGAAGCGCTCAACATAGCGCTCGGGGGCGGCAATCATAAGATGGACATCGAAAATAATATCCGTCGCTTTCCTGAGCGATTCAATGATGGGAAAGCCGAAGGACATATTGGTGACGAACATACCGTCCATCACATCAAGATGCGCCATATCCGCGCCGCATTTTTGAATATCGGCAACCTCGGCACCAAGCTTTGCAAAATCACAGGAGAGAACGGAGGGAGACACATAAATCATAAGACACCTCAATATTTTTTTATTTCACAGCCGAAAAGCGGCTTGCATACAATAAACAAGGGAGAAAATTCCAAGCGCGGCACTCGCGCCGACATTAAAGAGAAAGAAGTTCAGAGATAAAGCACGCGAGCAAACCGCGCTTTTTTGATTGAGGTCGCTTTGCCATATCGGCGCTGAGCGGCCTCTTATTTTTCGATTTTCAAAAGCACGACGGCGTGCGCCGCGATGCCAAGCTCCGATCCCGTGAAGCCAAGATGCTCCTCCGTGGTTGCTTTGATATTCACGGCGGAGGGATCAATTTGCAAAGCAAAGGCGACGTTTTGGAGCATTTGGGGGATATAAGGAGCGAGCTTTGGCTTCTGCGCAATCACGGTGGCATCGATATTTTCGATCGATGCGGATCTTTCCCGCATCATTGAAAAGACCTTAGAGAGGAGATGCATACTGCTGACGCCGCGATACGACTCGTCCGTATCCGGAAAATGGCGACCGATGTCACCAAGCCCGAGCGCACCGAGAATGGCATCCATCACGGCGTGCAGAAGCACATCGGCATCCGAATGGCCGAGAAGCCCCATCGAATGAGAAATCTCCACGCCGCCGAGAATCAGCGGACGACCGCTGACAAGACGGTGCACATCATAGCCGTGACCGATTCTGTAATTACACATTTCCTTGTCCTCGCTTTCTGAGCAGAAATTCCGCATAAAGCATATCCTCCGGCGTTGTCACCTTCGGATTTTGGGAAACATAAACTGCCTCGACGGTTTGCCCCAGGTGCTCCACGAGCATATTATCGTCCGTCGCCTCAGCGGGGCCGCCGATGGCGCGGCGGTACAAAGAAACGGAAAAGCCCTGCGGCGTTGCGGCAAAGCAAAGACGGGATCGATCCACGGTTTCAAAGATCCTTCCCTCGGCATCCAAGCGCTTCACCGTATCGTTTACGGCGCTGACCGCGCTGGCGGCGCCATAGGCGCGCGTGGCCTCTGCCACGGCATCCACGGCAGAGGGCGTGATCAGGCAACGCGCCCCATCGTGAATCAATATCTCCGTTGTTTGCTTCGGAATGCTTTCGAAGCCGATGCGCGCGGATTCTCTGCGCGTTTTTCCGCCAACCGTGACGGTATAAGGAACGCCGATCGAGGAAAGCTCGGACGCGGCAAAATCCACCTCGTCCGCGCGGACGACGACAACAAGCGCATCCACAAGTCTTGCGGCGGCCAGCGCCTCGGCGCTTCGGCGGAGAATGCTCTTTCCGAGAAGCGAATAGGTCTGCTTCGTTTTTTGCGGGTCAAACCGCGTGCCGCTTCCTGCGGCCAAAAGAATAGCGGTGCAATACGACATACGGGTGCTCCTCACTTACGGTAATACACGAAATGCACCGTTACCGTGCGATGCTTTCCGTTTTCCAGAAGGTTTGGCCCTGAGACGATAACGCCGTCTCCGCTCATCAGATATGCGGCCTCCAGATCGTCCACCTTACAGCGAAACAAGGTGTCTCCCGACGAATCCACAATGAATTCATCCCCCGAAACGGCAAGCGCGCCGCCACGGCCGACAACATCCTCATTTCCCTCTCTTTGCTCCGTGACATACTTGATCACCTGCCCGTGCAATTCGAGCGCACGGCGACGGCGAAACGCGGGGCTCTGCGGATCCTTTCCCGACTTAAACAAACGAGCGAGCAATCCCATATGGCTCCTCCTATTTTTTCTTATCTTAGTTTACCATAAAACGTGAAAAAATGGAAGTGCTTTTTCTCACTTTTTTCCCAACTTTTTTTCACAAAAGGAAAAAAGAGGGGGCCCATCTTGAAAAAAACGAATTTTTTTGAAATTTTTTTGTGTTTTTTTTACAAAAGGTATTGCATTTTCTGAAAATATGTATTATAATAGTAGCAAAGTGGGGTGAAGTGGGGCAATGTGAGTGATTTTTCCCTAATTTCACCACTTGTGGGGCAAAATCCCCTAATTTCCCAAAAATCAAGCAAAGGAGGTTATGCATATGTCTTTCGTTGGCTCTTATACGCACTCTATGGATGCAAAAAAGCGCGTTTTCATTCCTTCGAAGTTCCGCGATGAGCTGGGCAAGGAATTCTACATTACGAGAAAATTCGATGCATACCTCTCTATTTACACAGCAGAGGATTGGGAAGCCTATGTAGATAAAATCTGCAAGCTCCCCGAGGCGGATGCGGATGAATTTCAGGATTTCATTCTGGGTGCCGCACAGAAGTGCATTCCCGATGCAAGCGGCAGAATCATCCTCGACGACCGACTGATGGAGCACGCAAAGATCGATAAAAACGAGAATATGGTATTCGTTGGTGCGGGCAAGCAGATCCGCATCTGGTCCGAGAAGCTTTGGAACGAGCGCGAAAGCTCCCGCAACTACGACAAGATGCGCGAGATTATGCGCCAATACGGCTTATAATCGAAACGACTTTCACGGAGGCTTATTATGGCACATACGGAATTTTCTCATACCTCCGTGCTTCTCTTTGAATGCATTGAGGCTCTCAACATCCGCGACGGCTACACCTATGTGGACTGCACAACGGGTGCGGGCGGACATTCTCTTGAGATCGCCAAGCGCCTTGGCAAAAACAGCCGCCTCATTTGCTTTGATCAGGACGAAAACGCGATTGCGGCCGCAAAGCTCCGCCTTGCAGACTATGCGGACAAGATCACCTTCATAAACGAAAACTTCTCCGAGCTTGATACGGTTCTTGAGCGCCTCGGCATTGAGAATCTCGGCGGCGTTCTTGCCGACCTCGGATGCAGCTCCCCGCAATTCGACGATGCGGCGCGCGGCTTCAGCTATATGAACGATGCAAGGCTGGATATGCGTATGTGCATCACGGGTGCCTTGGATGCGCACGAGGTTGTGAACCGTTACAGCGAAAGCGATCTCAGAAGAATCATCTACGACTACGGTGAGGAGCGGTTTGCACCTCGCATTGCCGCCGCGATCTGCAGAGAGCGCGAAAAATCCCCTATTGATACGACGCTTGCGCTCGCCGATATTATTAAGAGCGCAATTCCCGCCGCCGCCAGAGCCGACGGCCCCCATCCCGCAAAGCGCACCTTTCAGGCGATCCGCATTGAGGTGAACGCAGAGCTGGACGTTATCCGCCCCGCCATTGATGCGGCGGCAAGGCGACTTTTGCCCGAAGGGCGCATCGCCATCATTTCCTTCCATTCCTTGGAGGACCGAATCGTCAAGCAGGCTTACGCCGCGCTTGCCCTCGGATGCACCTGCCCCAGAGACTTCCCCGTTTGCGTTTGCGGCAAGAAGCCCCTACTGAAGCAAGTGAACAAAAAACCGATCCTTCCCTCGGAGGACGAGCTATTGAACAATCCCCGCGCAAGGAGCGCAAAGCTCAGAGTTGCGGAAAAGCTATAACAGAAAAACAAAGGAGAAGCGCCATTATGAACACCAATGCATACGATACCTTATATAATAATATGAAGCAACGCTTCACCGTGGTTAGCGGTGAGAATGAATACTCGCTCGGTAAATATATGCTGATGAAGGCCAAGGAAAAAAGCGGCAAGACAAGCCTCCCTGCGGCCGTTTCCGAGCAACGCCCGACGGCGCTTCGCTCCGTTTTCTCCTATATTGGCGAAAAGCTGGCCGTGAAGGATATTCCCCTGCCCGAAAAGATCATCAAGGCATTTCCCAAGCGCACGGCGCTCTCTGCCGTTTGCTCCGCGCTTCTGATCTGCACGCTGACCTTCTCCTTTGGCGCGCTCAGCGGACTTCTGCCCGCACAGGGCGAGGGCGGTAGCTATATCGCTATGTCCGAAAAGAGCACCGAGGAGGCGGACGGCAATGAGACCGTTTCCTACGAGGAGAAATTTTAATACATAAACGAAGCATAGCTTCAATACAATATAGCGATGACCGCATACGCGCGGTTGTCGCTATATTTTTTTGTTTTGGCGGTTTTTATGAAAATCAAGGATCATTCCTACGGGAGCGGAACCCTGCACCGCACGAGAGTGCGCGTGACCTCAGTGGCGCTTTGTATGCTTCTTTTCGCACTCTATTTATGCGCAAATCTTCTTTACCTGCAGGTTGGAAGGCATAGCTATTACAAGGAAAAGGTTTACGACCAGATCACGACTACGGCCCCTCTGCGCGGCGCGCGCGGAAACATATACGACAGCGATATGAATCTGCTTGCAACCTATAAGACGACCTGGCGCGTTTTTCTCTCCACTCGCCAAATTCGCGCGGCAATGAAGAAAAGCGGGATCGCATACGACCAAAAAATTGCAAAAGCGCTCTCCTCCCTGCTCTCGCTTGACGAGGCGACGCTTTTAAAAAAGATACAAAACACCTCCGTTCTGGATGTGACGGTGAAAAAATCCGTGAGCGCGGAGCAGTACCGCGCCGTGACCGCCTGGATCGAGAAGGAGGATCTTTCCGATCTCGTTTTCACGGAGGCGCAGTTTACCCGCTCTTACCCAAACGGCACTATGGCGGCGCATCTGCTCGGCTTCGTTGGCAGTGACAATCAGGGGCTTTACGGGCTGGAATACCAATACGACGAAATTTTGCGCGGAGAGGACGGCTATTATCTTTACGCAAAGGATGCGCAGGGAAACGAGCTTCCGATCGAATACGCAACCTATGTTCCCGCAAAAAGCGGTCATAGCCTCGTGACGACTCTCGATTCCTACATACAGAGCAGGCTGGAATACCAGATCGAGGAGATACGCATCACCCACGATGTGCAAAACCGCGTTTGCGGCATCGTTATGGACGCGAGCACGGGCGCGATTCTTGCAATGGCAACCTCCTCCCCCTTCGATCCCGAAAACCCTTACGAGCTTGACAGCGTTTCTGCCGCAAGGCTTCTTACGAGCGGCTATGCCGAGGGGAGCGACGAATATAAGGCCTATAAAAAGAGCCTTTTGGAGACGATGTGGTCCAACAAGGCCGTCAGCGAGCTTTATGAGCCGGGATCCACCTTCAAGATCGTGACGGTGGCCGCGGCGCTGGACAGCGGGGCGGCCACGATGAACGACCGTTTTTCCTGCAGCGGATCGCATACCGTTGGAGGTCGGAAAATCAAATGCCATAAGGTGACGGGGCACGGCAGTGGCTTCACCCTTGCATACGGCCTGCAAATGTCCTGCAACCCGACAATGATGCAGATTGCACAGCGAACGGGCGCTTCCGTCTTCTACGACTATATGGAGCGCTTCGGCTATTTCGGAAAAACGGGGATCGATCTGCCAAGCGAGGCGCTCGGAATCTTTCACAAAAAGGAAAATCTCGGATCCACCGAATTGGCCACCGCCTCCTTCGGCCAGCGCTTCAAGGTTTCGCTGATCGGCCAGCTGACGGCGATTGCGGCCGTGGCCAACGGCGGCGTGAGCGTCACGCCCTACATCGTGGAAAAAATCATCGACGAAAACGGAAACACAGTTTCCGCGCATCAGAAGACCGAGGGGGAGCGCATCGTTTCCGAGGAGGTTGCAGAGCAGATCGCAGAGGTTTTGATCGAGGGCGTCAGCGGTGACGGAGGTGCAAAAAACGCCTGCGTTCCCGGCTACGATATTGCCGCCAAAACGGGAACCTCTCAGAAATTCGACATTTTGGATGCAAACGGAAACTCCTATCTGCGCATCGGATCCACGGTTGCCTTCTCGCGCGTTGGCGACAGGACGATTGCGACCATTCTGATGGTGGATGAGCCGACGACGAGCGTGAAATACGGAAGCGTTGTTGCCGCGCCCTACATCGGAAATCTATATGCGGAAATTCTTCCCTATCTCGGCCAAAAATCCGCCCTTGAGGAGAAAACGGCGAGCGTTCCCTACCTTGTCGGCAAAACGGTGGCGGAGGCAAAGAAGATTCTTGGCGAAAGCAAAATCTCCTACGAAATCCACGGTAGCGGCACGCACATTCTTTCGCAAACGCCGACGCGCGGACAGATCTCGGTTGACAAAACGAGGGTTTTGCTTTATACCGAGGAGGCCTCCGCCTTTGTCACTATGCAAGATCTTTGCGGCAAGAGTCTGAGCGAGGCCAACCAAGTGCTCGCAAAGGACGGCTTTTCCATTCTTCTTCGCGGCATAGAAAGCGCCGCGACCTCCGAGGGTGCAACCGTTACGGCGCAATCCATTCCGCCGGGGACGGTGGTTCGACGGGGAGAAAGCGTTGAGCTTTATATCGTTTACTGTGACTTTGAGGATTAAGGAGAACCGATATGCGTATTACAGATCTGCTTGAGGATGCGATCCTATCCGAGGAGACGAAAAATCTTTGCGTGCGCCATTTGACGGCGAATCCGCGTGCCGTCACGAGGGATTCTCTTTTTTTCCTGACGGAGGGCGTTTCCTTTGATAAGCGCCGCTTGCTCCCATATATAACTGCCAAGCGTCCTGCGGCCATCGTGCTCCCCTTGGGAGCGAAGGATTTCTGCGATGAAATTCCGACCGTACACGCACAAAATCCGCGAAGAGCCCTTGCGCAGGCGCTTTTCCGGTTTTACGGACTATCAGAAACGAGGATGAAATTCGTTGCTGTGACAGGAACGAACGGAAAAACGACCACCGCAACGATGCTCTACCACATTCTGAAAACGGAGGGGGTGCGCGTTGGCTTCATAGGCACGGGAAAAATTCTTTACGGAGATATTCCCCTTGCACCTCCCTTTTATTCGATGACAACGCCCGACCCCGAGCTTCTTTATCCAACGCTTGCAAAAATGGAGGCAGCGGGATGCGAATGCATCGTGATGGAGGCATCCAGCCACGCAATCGCGCTTGAAAAGCTGGCGCCCCTTCGCTTTGCGGCCGCAATCTTCACCAATCTCTCTGCCGAGCATCTGGATTTTCACAAGGATATGGAATCCTATTTTGAGACGAAGGCACGGCTCTTTTCGCAGGCCGATCTTGCCATCGTTAATGCCGACGATCCTTACGGCAGGCGGCTTGCGGCCTCACTCCCCGCAGAGAAGCTTCTGACGACGGGCGCTCTTTTTGAAAGTGATATATCGGCAAGAAGCATCGAGGACTACGGGCTTCGCGGTTGCCGCTTTATGTATAAGAGCGCAGGACCTTCCTTTTTCGTTCATCTGTGCCTATCGGGAATCTATCAAATCTACAATGCGATGCCTGCAATCGCCGCGGCCATCTCCTTGGGAATCCCACCATGCAAAGCACGGCGGGCGATCGAGGCGCTAACGGAAATTTCGGGGAGAATGGAATGCATTGCAAGCGAGGACATTTCCGTTTACATCGATTATGCCCACACCCCCGAGGCGCTCCGCTCGGCGCTTTGCAACGCAAAAAAATCCCTAAAAAAGGATGGGCGGCTCTGGCTCGTCTTTGGATGCGGCGGCGAAAGAGATCGAGAAAAGCGACCGAAAATGGCAAGAATCGCAGAGGAGGAGGCAGATCGCGTGATTTTAACGTTGGATAACTGCCGCTCGGAATCACCTCTTCAGATTCTGAAGGAGGTGCGCGCGGGCTTTTTGCGAGGCGGCGCATGCATTATTTCCAACCGAAGCAAGGCAATCCGATTCGCTATCCTTTCAATGCAACCGAAAGACACACTCATCATTGCGGGAAAGGGACACGAATCCTATACCGTGGACAAAAACGGCTATCGCGCCTTCGACGAGAGAAAAATTATCACGGATGCGCTAAAAGAACGGAAAGGCGGGCATACTCTACTATATGAAAATCAAGCTGACGAGGCCGCTGACGGCCAAAGAGATTAAAGAAGCAACGGGGGCAACTCTGCACATTCCCGAAAACGCACGGATCGATTCGATCGCCACGCATTCCGACGAGGTGGAGAAAAACACGCTTTTTCTTTCGTTTCAAGGCGAAAAAACGCACGGAGATGCATTTCTCCCCCTCATTTTGGAAAGGGGCGGCTATGCGCTGACAGAGACAAATGCGGCGGGATGCATCAGCGCTTCTTCCGTGACGGATGCGCTTTTTTCGCTTGCAAAAATGCACCTTTTGCGCCTCACCGCTTTGCGGCACACGGTTGCCATTACGGGGAGCACGGGGAAAACGACGACGAAGGAGATCCTATCGGCGCTGACGAGGAAGCATCTTCGCACGCACGCGACGAGCGGAAACCAAAACAGCGAGATCGGACTTCCCCTCACCCTGCTCTCTGCACCGCTCGATACGGAATGCCTGATTTTAGAGATGGGAATGAATCACAAGGGCGAGATCGCGCGCCTATCAAGGCTTTGCGCGCCAACGCTTGCCATCATCACGAATATCGGGCACGCCCATATCGGCAATCTCGGAAGCCGCGCCGCGATCGCGGAGGCGAAAAAGGAAATCCTTCTCGGTCTGAGGGCGGGTGCGCCCGTGCTGATTGCCGCAAATGAGCCATTGCTTTCCGATATACCGAACGCGCGCACCGTTGGCACGGAGGGGGAGGCGGCCGACTATGAAATACGCGGTCTTGCCTGTGCTCCCGCGCTTTATGAAAACCAAAGAGCGCAGATTTTCTTTTCCGAAAAAATGCAGGATCTCGGTATGTGCCGTGCTGCCGCCTTTGCCTCGGCGGCGGCTATGCAACTCGGAATCGGCAAAAATGCCATTCAGAGAGAAATTCTGAATTACAAGGACAATATTTTCAGGCAGAAGACTTACAGACGAGGAAAAACCGAAATCGTTTACGATGCTTACAACGCATCTTACGAATCGGTGCTCTATGCAATTGAGGCCTTGCGATCGGCCAAAGGCTCCACGCGCGCACTCGTGCTCGGAGATATGCTGGAGCTCGGCGAATACACGGCGATGCTTCACGGGCAGATCGGACGCCGCCTCGGTGCCTTGCGGGATGAAATCCAATATCTTTTCCTTTTCGGGGAGAGCGGGCGCATTACGCAAGACGCCGCGATTTCGGCGGGATTTATGCCCCTTCGCATTCACCTGAATCCCGACCGTGAAAGGCCCGATATCACGGCAAGCGCCATTCTTCCCCTTATGGGCGAGGATATGCGCCTGACGATCAAGGGCGCGAGGGGGATGGAAATGGAGCGGATCCTCGATATACTGATAAAAGAAACGGACGGTGGCGGCAATGCTGGATAAATATTTCCCGTTTTATATACTTGCATTTTTTTGCACCTTGATCCTGACGGCGGTGCTCGAGCGGCGGCTCATTCCCGCACTCAAGCGGCGCGCCAAGCAACCGATCTACGAGGAGGGCCCCTCGTGGCATATGAAAAAAAACGGAACGCCGACGATGGGCGGCCTCGCCTTTTTAATCTCCTGCCTCACCGTTTCTATCCCTGCGGTGATCGCCTTTTTTCTTCACGGAGAAAAGGAGGAGGCACTCTCCCTCTCCATTCTTCTTTTTTATGCGCTTGCCAATGCCGCGATCGGTATCTTTGACGATCTGCAAAAGCTGCGCAAAAAGCAAAACGCAGGGCTTTCCGCTCTGCAAAAAATCCTACTGCAATCGCTGGCCGCATTTCTCTTTCTGCTTCTTCGGCGCATATTTTTGGCAGATACGACGGCAATTCTCTTTTCCTTCGGCTGGCTGGAGATCGGATTTCTTTATTATCCCCTTGCCGCCGTGATGCTGATCGGATGCGTGAACTGCGCCAACCTCACGGACGGCATCGATGGGCTTGCGGCCGCCGTTGCCTTCGGCGCAGGACTTTCTCTTTTCTATATTTCCTCAGCCTTTATTCCGCATCTGACCTATCTCTCCGCCGTGCTGATGGGCGCAACGATCGGCTTTCTCATCTTCAATCTCCATCCCGCGCGGGTCTTTATGGGAGATACGGGATCGCTTCTGCTCGGCGCACTCGTTGCGGGGGCAAGCTTTTCCTTCCAAAATCCCCTGCTCCTCTTTTCCTTCGGCAGCGTTTATATTTTAGAGGGAGTCTCCGTCGTTTTGCAGGTGCTTTACTATAAATGCACGAAAAAGCGACTCTTCAAAATGGCACCCTTTCACCACCATCTCGAAAAAAGCGGCTGGACGGAAAACCGCATTTGCCTCACGGCAATCTTTTTCACTCTGATCACCTCCCTTGCCGCTTATATGCTTTATCTTCCCTAACGAAAGGAACCTCTTATGATCACGGATAGCGAAAGGCTTGAGAGGCGCGCAATTTTGCGCCGCATCTGGAATGCAAGGGATGAAAAGCCCCGACCGCTTCTGAAAAAGGATGCGCCGCCCTTTGATACACTTCTGCTCCTTGCGGTTCTGGCACTTTCCGTTTTCGGAACGATGACGGTTTTCAGCGCAGGCTCCGCCTATGCGGCGGCGCGCTATGACGACAGCAGCTTTTTTATCAAGCGGCAGACCGTTTTTCTGATCATCGGAATTCTATCGATGCTTCTCGTCTCCCGCGTTTCGGTGGATTTCATTCAAAAGATCACGCCGATCCTTTATTTTGCAACCATTGCGCTTCTGATCCTCGTGCTTGCGATCGGTCTCGTCGGCAACGGAGCAAAGCGCTGGATTTCACTCGGGCCGATCACGATCCAGCCCTCGGAAATCGCGAAGGTGACGATGGTGCTGATGCTGGCGCGCTATTTTTCGATTGCCGAGCCGTTGGCGCTGGAAAGAAAGCAGAAAAAGCATATTTTCCTATACGGAACGCTCTATCCCGCCATTCTGATGCTTGCCCTGATTCTCCCCGTTATGCTCCAAAAGCATCTTTCCTGCATTATTATTCTCGGCCTCATCGGCGCTTGCCTTTTGATTATGAGCGGGGCGGATACGCGGTATCTGCGCTTTTGCGCGATTCTCGGCGCCGTCCTCGTGACCTGCCTTGCGCTCTTCACGGATTATACGAAGGATCGCATCACCGTTTGGCTCGATCCCGAGGCCTATCAGCTCACGGGCGGATGGCAAACGCTTCAAGGACTGATGGCCATCGGCTCGGGCGGCCTCTTTGGGCTCGGCTACGGAAAAAGCCTTCTGAAATACTGCTACATATCCGAGCCTGCCAACGATATGATCTTCACCGTGCTTTGCGAGGAGCTCGGATTCTTCGGTGCGTTTTTGGCACTCCTGCTTTTTGCACTTCTTATTCTGCGCGGCTATCATATTGCTTTGCGCGCAGAGAGCGTTTTTGCACGCCTTTCCTCGCTCGGCATCGTCACGAAAATCGCGGTGCAAACGCTTCTCAATATCGCCGTTGTCACCAACACGATACCGAACACGGGCATTTCGCTCCCCTTTTTCAGCTACGGAGGCTCTTCTTTGATTATGCTTTTTCTTGAAATGGGAATTCTGCTTTCCGTATCGCGGCAGGCAACCGTTAAAAAATAAAGATTTCCTTGGGAGAACTGTATGAAGATTCTTTTTTCGGGCGGCGGCACCTTCGGCCACATTGCCCCCTCACTTGCCACGGCAGAGGCTCTGCGGGCGCGATCTAAGGATATAGAAATCGCCTTCGTCGGCCGAAAGGGCGGCACAGAAAACGAGCCCGTGCGCCGCGCGGGCTACACCGTTTACGAGCTTGCGATGGGAAGCATACGGCGAAGACTCTCGCTTGAGACGATCCGCGAGGCTCTTGCAACCCTTCGCTCGCTTGCAGATGCCAAGCACCTCGTTTCCCGCCTTGCGCCCGACCTCGTTTTCGGAACGGGCGGCTACGCCTGCTACCCCGTGATGCGGGCAGCGCAGGGGCTCGGGATACCGACGGTTTTGCACGAATCCAACGCTTTCCCCGGGCGCGCCTGCCGTATACTTGCACCGAAATGCAAGGCCCTGCTCCTCGGAACCCGGGATTGCGCCGCGGCTATGCCAAAGCGAGCAAATTGCATTTATACAGGCAACCCCGTGCGGCAGAATTTTTCCGCTTTCACGCGGGAGCGCGCGCGAAGAATCCTCGGTCTTTCGCAAAATGACCGCCTCCTTCTTTCCTTCGGCGGAAGCGGCGGAGCAGAATGCTTAAACCGCGCGATGCTCTCCTTTATGACCGAGGCGCACGAAAAAAAGACGCAGCTCTGCCATATCCACGCGACGGGAAAAAGATACTACGGCGAAATCGCCGCACAGCATCCGAGCCTGACGGCATCGCACGCACGGCGGCGCATCCTCCCTTTTATCGAAAATATGCCGCTCTATATGCGGGCGGCCGATCTTTGCGTTTGCCGAAGCGGCGCGATGACGGTTGCGGAGCTTTGCGCGGCCGCGCTCCCTGCGATCCTCGTGCCCTCCCCGAACGTGACGGAGAATCATCAGCAGAAAAACGCCGAGAGCATTTCTGCCTTCGGGGGCGCGCGCATTTGCAAGGAAAGCGAAATCGGAGAAATCGGGCGGATGATCCTCGATCTGATTTTTGATCCGTCCGCTCTCGAAAATATGCGCACGTCGCTCTCTGCATACGCCGCGCCGGGCGCCGCCGAGCGCATTGCTGAGACACTCCTCTCCTTTCTGCTATAAAATATCTTCAGTATTTAAAATTAAATATAAATTTTTAATATATTTTTTTAAAAACTATTGATTTTTTACGCGCGCGTATGTTAAGATATTTATATATAATATGCGAAACTTTTATATTCATATAAATATAAATATCTTTACGGAGGCTGAAAATGGAATTTGATTTCGAAAAAGTATACGATAGCGGCGTGAACATCAAGGTCATCGGCGTTGGCGGCGGCGGAAACAACGCCGTGAACCGAATGATCGCATCCAACATCCACGGCGTTGAATTTATCGCCGTGAATACGGATAGCCAGGCGCTCAATACCTCCTGCGCGGCAACGAAGCTCGTGATCGGCGAGAAGATCACGCGCGGCAAGGGCGCAGGCTCGAATCCCGACGTGGGCAAGCGCAGTGCGGAGGAATCCATCGAGGCCGTGAAGGAAATGCTCACCGGTGCAGATATGGTATTCATCACCACCGGTATGGGCGGCGGCACCGGAACCGGTGCGGCTCCCGTAATCGCCAAGGCCGCAAAGGAGCTTGATATTCTGACGGTCGGCATCGTTACGAAGCCCTTCGCCTTTGAGGGTCAGAGAAGAATGGCACAGGCCGAGCGCGGCATCGAGGAGCTTTCCAAGCACGTGGATTCCCTCATCGTGATCCCCAATGAAAGACTGAAGCAGGTGGAGGATACGCACATCACTCTTGCCAACGCCTTCGAGATTGCAGACTCTGCTCTGCGCCGCGGCGTTCAGTCCGTTTCGGATCTTGTAAACCGTCCCGGATTCGTGAACCTTGACTTCGCGGACGTTACCGCCATTATGAAGAACGCAGGCTTCGCTCATATGGGCGTTGGTAGCGGAAAGGGTGCTGACAAGGCACAGCTTGCCGCTATGGCCGCCATCAAGTCTCCCCTTCTCGAAACCTCGATCGCAGGCGCAAGAGGCGTTCTTGTGAACATCACCACCTCGCTGGATATTCAGCTCGAGGAGGTGGATCTCGCATCCAGAATGATTCACGACGAGGCGCATCCCGATGCCAATATCAT
>JAZTWU010000123.1:0-11221 GCA_045636085.1 Eubacteriales bacterium | reverse complement strand
TGTTGTTTTGCAATAGCTCAATGCTTCGCTTCGCATAACGTCTCGTTTCTCCCTTTGTTCGGTTTTTAGTGAGCATACGCGCAGAGAGAGTCTGTATGGCTTCGATCCTTTGCAGTGCGCGCAGCTTATAAAGCCGGTTTTAGATGTTGGGTTTCGCATTAGCGAGGCCTTTTTTATTTGTTTTTTTGATCTTTCTACTGTCGGAGGATTATTCTGCTATGTGGCTTTCAGTTTCGATTGCCGTTATCGTCTGCGCCTTGATGATTGCATCCATTCTCTTCTTTCCAAAGCTTAAGCTTGGAAAGCATAGGATCGATAGTTATCCCGTAATCGTCGTGCTTGGCGCTATTGTTATGCTTTGCTTTGGCTTCGTTTCCGTTTCTTCCGCATTCTCTGCCTTTCTTGCCAATACCGCGGTCAATCCCTTGAAGATTCTCGTGCTTTTTATCAGTATGACGGTGCTTTCCGTCTTTCTTGATGCGGTTGGCTTCTTTTTCTATATTGCGAATGCTGTTTTGCATCGCTTCGGAACGGAGCAAAAGCGACTCTTTATTACGCTTTATATCACCGTTTCGATCCTGACGGTCTTCACATCGAATGACATTATTATCCTTACCTTTACGCCCTTTATCTGCTATTTTTGCAAAAATGCGCAGATCTCCCCGATGCCTTATCTCGTCACGGAATTCGTTGCCGCCAATACCTGGAGTATGGCCTTGATGATCGGAAATCCAACGAATATATATCTTGCCAGCAGTGCGCAAATCGATTTTGTCAGCTATCTTTCCGTAATGTGGCTTCCCACCTTGCTCTGCGGCCTCGTTTCATTTTCGGTTCTCTTTCTTTTGTTCAGAAGAGAGCTTGCGGCACCTCTGAGGATCGAAGGCTCAAAGTCTCATATTTTTATGAATCGTCCCTTGGTTGCCGTTGGTCTTTTGCATCTCGGCGTTTGCACGGTTGCCCTCGCCTTCGGCGGATATCTCGGATGGGAAATGTGGCTGATCTCTTTAATTGCCGTTTTCAGTCTCGTTGCTTTCGTTCTTGTTATCAGCCGTTTTCAGAAAAAAGAGCCTGCCGCGCTTTTCACCTGTCTGCACCGCGCTCCGTGGACACTCGTTCCTTTTATGCTCGGGATGTTCGTGATCGTTTTGGCGCTTTCCGAGCAAGGGGTAACTGCGGCGCTCTCGGCGGTGCTTTCTCCGCTTCCCGAAATATTCTCCTATGGCGTGATTTCAACCCTCCTCGCCAATGTGATGAACAATATCCCAATGAGCGTTCTGATGGGCTCTGTCATTGCAGAGCAGGGAAGTCTCGGTGCGCTCTATGCCACGGTGATAGGATCAAACCTCGGCGCACTTTTAACGCCGATCGGTGCGCTTGCGGGCATTATGTGGGGCGCAATGCTGAAAGCACAGGGCGTTCGTATGCGCTACCTTGATTTCGTCAAAAACGGCGTTATCATTATGGTTCCCTCTCTCTTGGCTGCACTTTTTGGACTTGTTCTTGTTTTATAAAACAAAAAACGGATCGATTTTCGATCCGTTTTTTCTCTATAAAAGCTTTTATATGGGAAGAGTGAGCACATCGCCCTTCTCGATCAGGTCAAGCTCTGCGGAATAGCCGATGCGAGCATCAAGGGAGATGGCGACCTCTGTGAGGGCTTGAATGAAAAATACGAAGTCCGCTTGAAAGGGTTCGGTGCAGAAAATGCAATCGCCTATCACCACGGCGCAATGGCCCTGCGAGGCGGTTGCTTCCGCGGATTTTTCAAGAGTAACGCAATAGCGTTTGCCCTGCAAAAGCGCATAAAGTCCGCCGTTTTCCGCGATCGGGATACCGCTTTGCGCATCCGTAACGGTGATATCCAGAGAAAAGCTCGCGGATTTCAAGGTGTTTTCTCCCGAAGAGATCGATGCGCTGAACCAAGCATAGGAGGTTGAGCAAAATGCGCAAACGCAGATGAGCATCGCGAGCATCGATGAAAGAAAAAGGTTGTTGAACTTATGGTCGCTATCGGTTTCTTGTATTTTGCTTTTCCGCTCCATAAAGCCGTCTCCTTTTTTCTTTTTATGGATCAGTTGCCTCCGTTTTTATTCTCGTTCGTGTCGGCAGGAGGTGTACTTGTCGGTTGCGTGTTTGCCATGGATGCATTCAGCTGTGCCTGCAGCGCCTGCAGCTGGCGAAGCATTTCGGCATTCTGTTTTCTCTCCGCCTCGATCTCGTCTCTTTCGGCCTGAATGGCGTCGCGCTGCTCCTTCTTATACTGCTTGAAGAGACGAACGCTGTTCAATGCATTATAGGAGATCAGAAGCACGAAGGGAACGAGAATGCAAACGATATAGCCAACCGTGCTCTTGAGAAAAGCAAAGAAATGGCCAACGCCGGGGAGCTTGCCCACGTATTTTCCAAGAACGAAGCCGGGCTCAACGAGCGCCTTATCATTATCTCCCGTGCTGGTACCGAAGGTTCTGTAACGCACGGCACCCGTCTCCTCATCAACAACCTTCTCGCGAATCATATGCGTAACGGTTTCGCCTTGGTTTTCCTTGTTCATAGACATAAAGGAGATAACGTCACCGGCCTTCAGCTCGGCTGCCTCCTCAATGGAAAGCCTTTTTGCAATAATAACGTCGCCTGCATTGAAATGCACGTCGTAGTTCGCATTAGAGCCATCCTCGTTGAGCTTCATCGAGTCAGAGGTAACGATATAGAAGCCGTGGCCGAAAATGCTGCGCTTGTTGTTATCAAAAGTGGAAACAGAGAAGATCGTGAAGATCATCATACCAACGGTGAAGATTACGAGCAAGATTGTCAGAACTCTGACGGAAACAGAGAGAGCCTTTTTCATTTTCCTTTACTCCAATCAGTTGTTTTGGTGTTGCACCGCGTTCACAGAGATGCCGACACCCTTATAGGATTTTCCTTGATATTCATTTCCCGCGCTTTGACGCATAGAAACCACGAGATAGTAGCATTCGCTGGATTCTCCCGGATCGAGCTGTCCTCGGTGATCAAGAAGCTCTTGCGTATTGCCTTCCTCAGGATCGGTCGTGATCCAGAATTCGAAGGCTTTGGTGAATTCCTCAAGGGTTTCGCCCTCTTCCGTACTGATGGTTATGTTGTAATCGATCGGAAGCGTTCCAATATTTTTGATGCGGAAGGCTTGCGTGTGGCAAACGAGGCCGGGCTCAAAATAAAGTGTACCGGATTCGTTTTCCGTTTCAAAGCTCAGAATTTTGCCAACGAGAGAATTTTCTCCCGATTCGTCAATCAGATCCACCTTCACATCGCCCTTGCTGGGATTGGTGGTATTGGAGCCGCCGATTCCTCCGCTCCTCGTGTGAATAAAGAAATAAATTGCAAAGAGGAGCGCAATGATTATATACAGTATTATAAATATAATTTCGACGATGTTGCCAACATGGCTACGGTTACGACGCATACGCTTCTCCTCCTCAAAACAGTTTCGTGCGCGCAATAGTACGCGCGCGTACAATTACCTCCTACATTATAGCACGATTGCAAGAAAAAAACAACACCTTTTTTAAAAAAACGGGAAAAAACAGAAAAACGGCGGGATAATCGCCCCAAAAGTGCGCGCCTTGTGCGTCCCCCGTTTTTCTTTTTTGCGTATTGACATTTTTATTCCGATATGGTAAAATGAATCCAAGCTCAAAAAAGAAGAGCGAAAAAGGAGAAAACAACGATGATTCCAAAACCGCAAGCAATTAAGGATCCCGCAAAATATGCGGATTTTGACCTTCCGAGAGAAAAGCTGGAATATGCGCTTTCCGAAGCTCTGAAAAAGATCGATATCGGTCTTGAGCGATTCACTCCCGAGGCTTATCCCGCCGCAACCAGTAAGGATTATGTGTATACGCGCCACGGCAATACGGGCTGGGGATCGGGCTTTTGGCCGGGTATGGTCTGGCTTGCATACGAGCTGACCGGCGAGGAAAAATATAAAGAGCACGCGCTCTCTTTCATCGATTCCATGCATACGAGAATCGTTGAGAAGATTCAGGTGAATCACCACGATATGGGCTTTATCTATACGCCCTCCTGCGTGTCTGCATATAAGCTTTGCGGAAACGAGAAGGCGAGAGAAGCGGCGCTGATGGCGGCGGATCATCTGATGACGCGTTATAGCGAGAAGGGCAAATTCATTCAGGCTTGGGGCGATGTGGGCGATCCCGCTTCCTACCGCTTGATCATTGACTGCCTTTTGAATATCCCGCTTCTGTATTGGGCAACCGAGCAAACGGGGGATCCGAAGTATGCCGAGGCCGCATACAACCATTTTCAGACCGCCGTTGAGGTTTGTTGCCGCGAGGACGGAAGCACCTATCAGACCTATTATTTCGATGTGAATACGCACGAGCCGCTTCGTGGCGTAACCAAGCAGGGTCTCAATGACGATAGCGCTTGGTCGCGCGGCCAGGCCTGGGGCATCTACGGCCCGATGCTGACCTATAAATATAAGCACGATAAGAAGTCGATCGAAACCTTCAAGGCAACCACGGCGTACTTCTTGAATCAGCTTCCCGAGGACTATGTGGCATATTGGGATCTTTGGTTCACCGAGGGAGACGTGGAGCCCCGCGATTCCTCTGCGGCATCCTGCGCAATCTGCGGTATGCTGGAGGCTTATAAGTATATGGACGATTCCGATCCCTATAAGCAGATCTTCTATAACGGCGCAAAGAGAATTATGAATTCTCTGATCGATAACTATCTGACGAAGGATATCCCCGAGTCGGACGGTCTTCTGAAGTGCGCAACCTATTATAAGGCGGGCAATCTTGGTATCCACGAGCTGAATACCTGGGGCGACTACTTCTATATGGAGGCTCTGATGCGCTTCCTTCGTCCCGATTGGGAGCTTTATTGGTAATTTTAAAAAAGAGAGCAAAAACAAAGCGTTTCTGCTCTCTTTTTTTATATAAGAAGCGTAATGAAAAGTGTGCCGATTTGGGGAGGCGCAAAGAAGGCTTCCAGCGAGTACATCTTTCGCTTGGCGTAAACGCCTTGCTCCTCTCTTGGATAAAATTCCTCGATCATACCGCGCTTTTTTGCAATCTCACCGCTTGCCGTGTTGGCAACGGTAACGGTCAGCGTGCCGCTCCTTTGCAAAAGCCCGCCGTCAATTTTGGCAACCATCGGGGAGGGGCCGAAAACGGCAACCGTTTTCCCTTCGATGGCAATGGAGGCGGTGTAGAACGTGTCCGTTAGCCTCAGCTCGTAGATCTCGCCGCGCTCCGGCTCCTTCGGGAGCGTGTATGCGGCCTCATAGGTGATCTCTGCGGAAAGCTCGTGCGGGAGAGGGGAAGGAACCTCGCGGCGGCATTTTTTTATACCGCCCTCGAAAATCTCAAATTGATCCATATAGATCGGGCGAAAATCCTGAACCGTTACGGAAAAATCCGCGCTTGGGCTCATAGTTTCAAAGCGGCGATCCGTAATCAGAAAAACTTCGGTTTCACCGCAAAGGAGCGAAAGCTCGATCTTTTCTTCGCCCGCAAAAAGCATATCGCCAAGCGAAAGATCCAAGCGGTAAGCCCGCTTTCCGTCGGGAAGAGCCACCGCTTCGCTTGCGGGGGCAAAGCCCTCGTTGAAGAAGAACCACAGAAGGTCCTCTCCGGTTTTTCGAACGAGGGTACGAACGAACGGGTTGACAACAGGAACGGAAGAATTTCCGCATCCTATATATTTTTCCACCTTTTTGTAAACATCGGTAGGCATATAATTGCATTTTGGAAGAACGATGTGCTTGTAAACCGCATCACCGACCGATAATCCTTCTCCCGTATCGAGTGCGGAAAGGATCGCTTCGTCGTCAATCAGGTCGAAGGCAATATGCTCCGCCTCCAGCCGTTTGCCCTCTGCAATATAGGAGACATCCGAAAAGGTGGCGCTCTGTGCGGAGGCGGCCATATCGGCGGCAGGAAAGTAGAGCGCCGTATCCCCCTCCGCCTCTCCGAGGCGCAAAAGATAGGAGAGCCTTTGCGTGTATTCGTTGATTGCGCGCAAATGAAAAAATCCGGGCTTCTCGGGGCAGAAGGCGGGGCGCATCGCAAGCGCGGCAAGACGGTCTCTTCCGTAGGGAATGGATAAGAAATTGAAGCAATTGATTCCGCGAATTGCCTGATAGCCGATCACGAAGCGCACCTCGTCGGGATAAAAGCTTTCGCCGTAAACCGAGAAGGTTTCGGAAAGGGCAAGCCTCTTGCCGCTCTGTCTTGCGGCCGAGGGGGCGACGCGCGGGAAAAAGGGGATCCCCTCGCAAATTGCATCGTGATCAGAGTGCGGATAGCGGATCTGATCCCAGATCACATCAATGCCGGGCGCGCCAAAGGTGCGCAGACAGTCGAGATGCGAGAAATACCCGTTTCGGACACCGCCCTCCGTTACGTGCTCGTTGTCGAGATGCCCGCCGAACAAAACGCCGTTTTTTTCGCACCACTCGGAAAGCGGCAAAAAGAAGCGATCGCGCATCAGTCTTCCGATCAGTCGGTGATAATCGATGCGGGCAAGACGGTCAGCCTCGTCCGAGCAAAGCGGATCGAAAATAGCGTAAAGCCGATCTCTCAGATCATAGCCGTATGCCTTCAAAAATTCATCAAAAAATCCTTTGGGGAGCGAGTGGGACATCTGCCCCGGCTCATCCGTGAAAATCAGCGGAAGCGTGCCGCCGAAAAGATCCCCAACGGCCGTCTTGTATGGCTCGTAGGTGTTTTTGATAAAGGTCTCGGTCACACGGAGATTCGTGTAATCCACGCGGTTGCCGTTCTCGATTTTCCCCTCGGGGAAATATTCCGTGATCACAGCATCCGATGCGCCGATATATCCGTTGTGCACGCGCGTTTTGCCAAGAAAGGAAGCGATCGTTTCCGCGCCCGCCGTATAGGAAACTCTTGCCGCAAGGAAAACTTCTCTTCTTGAAATCACCTGCGTGATCGCCTCGGGATTTTGCTTCACCGTGTGGCCGCAGGCGCCGCCTGAGGGCCATCCGCCCTCATCGTAGATCCATAGTCGCATTCCTTGCGCGGCGGCACGGTGGTAAGCATAGGAGACGAGGTCGAAAAAATCCTTTGAGAGATAAGGAGGCGCGAGTCTCGTTTTCATAGCCGTCGGCCGAAATTCGGGCGGAAAAGGAAGAATATAAAGCGCGCGGATGCCGGCCAAAGCGAAATCCTCAAGCTGTTGATCGATCCCCTCGCGCGTTACGGGCGCGTTCCAAGCCCAAGCATAGCACGGAGCATAGTCCACGCTTGGATTTTTGAAATTTTCGGCGGAAAAAAGCTCCGTATTCATAGCGAATTCCTTTCGTCTTGCACCTTAGTATTCATATTATACAATGGATTTTTGAAAAAATCAATAGAAAAAGCACTTAATGAAATCCGGGTTGATAAAAGCGGTTGACACGGATGCATTTTTTGTATTATAATAACGAAAACTTAAATTATATGGAGCTTTTTATGCCTGAGTTCTTGATGGAAAATCCCGATTATATCATAGGTGTTTTCGTTTTGCTGTTCACCGTTCTCGGAATGCAGTTCAAAAATATGAAGGCGATCATCGTCTCGCAGATTATGTCCAATCTTCTCCTCGGCATTCAATGCATCGTCGGGGGAACGGCATCCACGGGCGGCGTTGTTTTTCTTGCAACGGCGCAAACGGTGGTAAGCTTTGTATACAGCCAAAGAGGCAAGCGCTTTCCCGTGTGGCTGACGGTTGCCTTTATGGGTGGATTTTCGGTGATAACGGTGATCGGATTTTTGTCTCCCTCCATTCCTTCGAGCCCGCTGGATCTGGTGACTATGGTTGCCGTCTGGTTTTTCGCTCTCAGCATCGTGCAGGAGCGCTCGCATCTGTGCCGCGCCTTTCTTGCCGTCAACGTGTCGCTCTGGATCGTATACGATGTCTGTGTTCTGCCGTCCTCCGTGCTGAATCATATCATTATTCTTGCATCGATTCTTGTCTCGGTTTTGAGAAACGATCGCGCGCTTTGGCGCGCGCAGATCTCTCGGTGGCTTCGCAGAGAGTCGAAGGAAATTTTGGATGAAGAAAAAAAGTCCGAATAAAGAAAAAAAGTGCTTGACTTTTGCAAAGCGATGTGCTACAATAAGAGAAAATAAAGAAATCGGGTAGAGGCGCGGTGCGCAAGAGTACCTTCCGAAGTCGCGGAAAACGAGTCGGGAGCGAAAGGGTGAACCGCCGAAGTCTTGGTGCCGTTTTCCGAGGCATCTTGGCTGGGGCGTAGCAGAATATGCTGCGGACTGTCACTGCAAAGTGGAGAGCTATCGTGTCTTGAAATATACCCTTGCTATGGCGTTTTGCTACGGCTATGGGCGTTTTTTTGCCACGGTGGAGTACCGTGGTTTTTTTGTTTTAAAAACATAAGGAGGATTCATAGAAATGAATCAATGCAGTCTTTTTAAGACGAAGAAGAGCATGGCAGCAGCAATTGCCGCCGCGCTCGCCGTGATCGCCGTCATCGTTCTGGCGATCGTTTTGCCCAAGGAAACGGGGGAGGAAAGCATGTATTACGGCACCTTCATGTCCCTCGTTCCCCCCATTATTGCGATCGGCCTTGCGCTGATCACCAAGGAGGTTTTCTCCTCTCTGTTTGCCGGCGTTTTGGTCGGTGCGGTTTTTGCTTCCAACTATTCCTTTGCAAGAACCCTTGATATCGTGGTGGTGGAAGGTATTTCCACAGCCGTTGCAGACACCGCAGGTATCTTCGTTTTCCTCGTGATCCTCGGTATTCTTGTTTCGATGGTAAACCGCTCCGGCGGAACGGATGCCTTCGGCCGCTGGGCGAAGCGGCATGTGAAAACCAAGGTCGGCGCGATGCTTGCCACCTTCGTTCTCGGTGTGCTGATCTTTGTGGACGATTATTTCAACTGCCTCACCGTTGGCGCGGTAATGACGCCCGTCACCGATGCGCATAAGATTTCCCGTGTGAAGCTGGCGTACATCATTGATGCAACTGCTGCTCCCATTTGTATGATCGCTCCCGTTTCCTCTTGGGCGGCCGCCGTTTCGGGCACGCTGGAGGATTGCAATGTGGAAACGGGCCTTTCTTCCTTCCAGCTTTTCGTGAACGCCATTCCCTTCAATTTCTATTCGCTTCTCACCATCGTCTTCGTTCTCACGATCGCCTTCCTCGGCTTTGATTATGGCAAGATGGCGGGCTTTGAGCTTCGCGCAGAGGAGGGAAACCTCGGTGCCAACGGCGAAAAGGATGAGGCAAGCGAAGGGAATGCGCACGGCATCGTTCTTGATCTTTTACTTCCTATTATCGTGTTGATCGTTTCCTGCGTTCTCGGTCTTCTGTATGTGGGCGGATTCTTCACCGAAGGCGAAAATCAATGGAAATTTATTGAGGCGTTCGGCTCCACGGATGCCTACGTGGCGCTTCCTTGGGGCGGAATGATCGCCTTGCTGGTAGCCTTCGTTTATTATCTTTGCCGCAGATGCCTTTCCTTCAAGGAGGCAACCAAGTGCATCCCGCAGGGCTTTATCGCAATGGTTCCCGCCATCACGATCCTCACGCTTGCCACGGCATTGAAGAACGTAACGGGGCTTCTCGGCTCGGATGCCTTTATTGATGCGGTAATGTCGGGCGTTCCCGAATTCCTCTACGGTATTTTCCCTGCGCTTATCTTCGTCGTTGCCTGCGTGCTCTCTTTTGCAACGGGAACCTCTTGGGGAACCTTCGGCATCCTGATTCCCATCGTTGTCACCATCTTCGGGATGGATAGCTCGCTCTTCTATGTGGGCATCTCCGCTTGTCTGGCAGGTGCCGTTTGCGGCGACCATTGCTCGCCCATCTCGGATACGACGATTATGGCATCCGCAGGTGCGCGTTGTAACCACGTGGAGCACGTTTCCACTCAGCTGCCCTATGCGATCACCGTTGCCGCCGTTTCCTTTGTATCCTTCCTGATCGCAGGCTTCCTTCCATATGCCTTTATCGTTCTTCCCGTGGGTGTTCTTCTCACGATTGCAACGGTGCTCGGCATCCGTTGGTATGCGGAAAAGAAGGGCGCCTGAAAATAAGCATATTCTAAAAAACAAACGAGAGAACCGCGCGAACCTGCCGTAAAGCGGTTTCATATCAAAATCATAACGGACGAGAATTTTCTCGTCCGTTTTTTGTATATTCTCCTTTGGGCAAACTTAGTGCGGCGACCTGCGATAAAGCGGGTCGCCGTGCAGTTCATTTATATTTCGCGGGCGTCACGCCCGTTTCCTCCTTGAATTTTGAAATAAAATAGGTATAGCTGTTAAATCCCGCGCCGTAGCAGGCCTCGGTAACGGAATGCCCCTCTGCCAAAAGCTCCTTGGCGCGGAAGATGCGCAGGCGGTTCAGATATTCCGTCGTCGTGCAGGAAAGCGCTTTTCTGAAAAGTCGGGAGAGATAGGTGGTGCTGATCCCGAGGTGCTTTGCGATATCCTCCGCTCCCTCGATCTCGGCGCGGTGCTCGTTCATATATTCCATTGCTCGCGCAAGCACCTGAGGCACGCGCGGATTTTCCGAAGGAGCGCTTTCGCCCGTGCAGAGCAAATGGGCGATCTGAATGAGATAGGAATAGCAAAGAAGATCCCCCTCTGCGGCCTCCGCCTTTTTCAGTAAGGCAAGAAGCTCCTCCTTTTGTTTTCCCTCGGGCGTGATCATCGGCGGCCGCGCCCCGTCCGAAAAAAGAGCGGAGAAGGGATTATCACCGCTGATATAATCAAGGAAGGCGGGCGGAAAATCGATTTCATAATAATCAAAGCGTTCTCCCGTTCCAAAAACGGAAAAGGGAACCTGCTCCCGCACCAGAACCGTCTCTCCGTAGCGAGGCGTGTAAAGCGTTTCGCCGAAAAGAAAGCCAACGCCGTCGCGCACGAAGATAAAGAAGGTGGAGAAATCGTTTTTTCTCTTGTAGCTTTTTCGGTTTTGTGCATATGCGTCGTGCTTGTAATGTATGAAGGCGATCGGGAGATCGGCATCGTGCGCAAAGGAGCGGATCGTGCGCACGCATTCTGCGTTGGCCTCGTCGATCGTATAATATTTTTTGATTTTCTCATTCGCTTGCATAGGCGCTCTCTTTTTCTCGTTTGTTTGATATTATTATATTTTATCCGAATAGAAAAGTCAATAAGAAAAATAAATGTTCGAAAAAATGAAGCTTTTGTTTGATAATCGTGTTTTTATTAAGGTCTGAAAATG